>CAMDRL010000169.1 GCA_945906835.1 Rickettsia typhi | reverse complement strand
GTTTGGCGAAAAACCACCAGAGCTTAAAAAGCCAATTTTTTTACCATCTTTTCTAATCTCAGTGCCTTCTCTGGCAATGCCACGATCAAGTAATTTAACGCCAATTCTTTTTCTTTTAACGCCTTCAGCTTTTTCTTTCAAAACGCGATCAGCACCGATGAAGCCAGTGTTGCTTTTGCTAACAACCCAACCCAAAGCAGCTTCAATTGGTGAAGTTGTGTCATCTAAATCATGTCCATAAAGTGGGTAACCCATTTCTAAACGCAGAGAGTCTCTAGCGCCAAGTCCAATTGGTTTTACTTCTGAAAATTCGCAAAGTTCAGTCCAAAAATCAGCAGCAGCAGAATTTTTAATACTAACTTCAAAGCCGTCTTCTCCAGTGTAGCCAGTTCTTCCAACAATAACTTCTTCGCCATTTTTAAGAGCGTAAGTAGCAATATTCATATAAGGAAGTTCAGCTAAATTTCCTGAAGACAAAAATTTATTTAAAATTTCTTCAGCTTTGCCACCTTGAACTGCAATTAATGAGCGATCAGCAAGTTCAGTAAAAGTTAAGTTGCTTGGTAAATTTTTTCTAATCCAAGCTGCATCTTTTTCTTTGCAACCAGCGTTTAAAACGATAAAAAATTTTGTATTAGAAATTTTAGTTATAATGAGATCATCAATAATTCCACCTTCTGGATTAGTTAAAACTGTGTATTTAGCCAAAGCATTAGTGCTTAAAGAAAAATCAGTTGGAGTGATGGTTGATAAGAATTGTGCAATTCCTTCGCCTTCAATAAAAAATTGTCCCATGTGAGAAACATCAAACAACCCAACATTGCCGCTTCTAACCCATTCATGTTCTTTAAGAATTCCGTCTTGATATTGTACAGGCATGTCATAACCTGCAAACTCAACCATTCTAGCGCCTTGAGCGCGGTGAGTTTGATTTAGAGCTGTAGTTTTCATTTTTGTTTTGTTGTGATTATTAAATTGTGAACTCGCGAAGTCTTCCGCCCCTAACCCCCCTTATCAAGGAGGAGAACCACTCTGAGTTGGGTGCTCAAGCTCCCCCTCCTTGATAAGGTGGTTAGGGGCGGTAGACTTCGCGAGGTTCGGTCTAAAAAACTTATCTACTGAACCTCAGGAGCAGCAGGAACATCTTTCTTAACAGCGTTTCCATCCTTCTCTTGCTGTTCAATAATTTTTTCTAAATCTTGCTGAATAGCTTTTCTTCCACTATTTGAAAGTGAAGCTAAAACCAAGCAATTAACCATAAAAATTACCGCTAAAGCCATAGTAACTTTTGAAATCAAACTTGCAGAAGATTTGCTAGACATTACAGAATTAGAGTTGTTTCCGCCACCACCAATACCGCTTAAAGAATCACTGTCTGATTTTTGTAATAACACTAAAATAATCATCAAAACGGCAATAATAACCTGAAAAATAAGTAAGAATAATTGAAGTTTTTCCATTTTAAATTTTGCGAATGAGTGATTATTGAGTTAAGGGAAGAATTGATAGCTAAAATAAGGTTGTAAAACATAGGAATAAATTTTTATCTCACAAGTTTTTTTTAAAAATTAGGAAATCATCATTTAATGCTAAAGAATTCACCACATGTTTCTTGCAAAATTCAGCTTTATCATCAAATATATTTATCAATTCTAAAAACCTTAACCAAACTCAAATTGCTGCAAGAAATAATCAAAATTTTAAAAATTTCTAATAACTTGTTGGACGATGCCAATAATTTAATTTTTGATCTTGGTTTCAAAAATAAAAAAATACTTCTGGTTACCGATGAAAACATTTTTAAAAATTGTGCCAAATTTTTTGATAACAATTTAGAAAAAATCATTCACAAAAAGCTAATTCTAAAAAACCCAAAAGCAGACGAAAAAAATTTACAAAAAGTTATAAAAGCAGGACAAAGTTTTGATTTAATTTTAGCTTTAGGAAGCGGTATTATCAGTGATTTATGCAAGCTAACTTCTGCTCAAACAAAAATTCCTTACGCCATTTTCGCTTCGGCTCCTTCAATGAATGGTTATCTGTCCAAGAATGCTTCAATTTTAATCAAAGGTCACAAAAAAACTTTACCCGCAACTTTACCAATTGCGGTTTTTTGTGATTTAGAAATTTTAAAATCTGCACCAAAAGATTTAATTAAAGCTGGCATAGGAGATAGTTTGTGCTTTTACAGCTGTTGGTTTGATTGGTATTTATCTCATGCACTTCTTGAAACTTATTTTGATGAAAGCTTGTTCAAAGTTTTAGAAAAAAAGATGAATTTTTTAGTTAAAAATTATGCAAAGTTTTCTTTACAAGATGAAAAATTATTAAAACTTTTAATTGAGATTTTGTTAATTTCAGGAGCCTCAATGACAAAGGCTGGCGGCTCACATCCAGCAAGTCAATCAGAGCATTTAATTGCTCATGCTTTGGAAATGAAATATCCAAAAAAAATGCATAAAATTTTGCATGGTCAGCAAATTGCCGTGACGGTTTTAACATCAGCATCTTTACAGCAAGAATTTCTCAAGTCATCAAAAACAAAATCTCCTCAACTTATTGTGGGAAAAGATTTTGAAAAAAAATTAGCAAAATATTTTGGTAAAAAAATTGCTGAAGAATGCACAAAAGAATTCGCGAAAAAAAATACCGCTATAGAAAAAGCCTTAAATTTCAAAGTTGTAGAGAGTAGCTGGAAAAATCATCACAAAAAATTATCTAAAATTCTTTTGCAGGAGGAAGATTTGAAAAAGATTTTCCAACATTTTAAAATAAAAACTTCTTACCAATCTTTAGGGGTTTCAAAGATTGAATATAAAGAGGCTGTCAGTTATGCAAAATTTATTAGAGATAGATTTACCTGCTTAGATTTACTCTAACTAGACAGATATTTGTAAATATTGCTTTGCCTGATATCAAGAAAATGTATTATACCAAATCCCATTTATAATTCCATATACTAATTGAATTTATATCACCAATATATTAAAGTTCTAATTGTTAT
>CAMDRL010000168.1 GCA_945906835.1 Rickettsia typhi | reverse complement strand
TATCAATCAAAGCATTCTTTTCTCTGTCATTAAAAAATTTAGATATTGATGCAGGGGCATTTAAAATGGCACTACCTCCACGAAAAGCAGTGGCAACAGCCTTAGATGCATATTTTCCTAAAGTTGAATTCGTCGTGTTGGCATAATTGTTAAGAGACTTGGCAACTCCTTTAAATGCTTGAGCAGGATATGATAAAATACTAGATATTGAAAGGGGATTTTTTGAAGAAAATGCACTGCCTAAAACTGCATTCGCAAGATTTGCAGATTCTTTAATTGAAGAAGTCGCAATAGATTTAATTCCACCAAGAGCAGAGGTCATCATACCAAATGCAGAAGATCCGCTGGAAGACGTGTTTTTTTCTTTTTCAAATACACCTCCTACCGATATTATCTCACTACAAATAACAGGAATTTTACTTATAATCATTAAGGTTATGTAGTTCAACAAAACTATTTTTAGAACATAAGGAGAAAACGAAGAAAAAGAAGGGTAAGACTTCCAAATATTATATTTTATAAACCACAAAAAGACTCTTTCTTCTAAGCACGATCTAAAAGACAACATTGTTTTAAACTCTTTATCGATTATCAAAGTAAAGCTATAAGCCACTAAAAATAATACCAAAATTTCAAAAGCTCTTGTCGCAAGAAAGGATAGCCATTTTTTAAAACTATCTTGAGTTTTGGAAAAAAGAGAAAAAACAATAAAGATTGGACCTAGCGCCAAAGCTATCACAAGCTTGATTAAATTTACTACATAAAACATCGCAGCGTTCAGCATTACTAATATAAAGAATGTTATTGATGCATATATCATTAATATCCAAATAAAACCTATTGGACTAGCATGAAACAAGCCGTATATTTTTTTACTTACGGGGTTGGAAAATAAAGACTTTATTACTATGTCGGCAAAAGCAAAGCGAGTTGAATTTCCTATGGCTTGATCTCGACTCATCTTTGCTATTTCTGACAAAGAGCTTTTATCAGCTTGATAATCATAAGCAGTCATAACTAAATTAACAAGATAATCAAGACCATCTTTAAAGAACGATACTACATATAGTTCATAGTTGACCCAGCTAGTAGGGTTTATAAAGAACACGACTAATCCTAATTTTAAAATTCTCTGTAATAATTCTTTTTTTCCAACTTCTACAACACCCATAATTACAGCAATTCCAAAAAATACTATATACAAAGAAAGACAAATCTGCAATATTCTAATAAAAATTGAACTTTGCACTATGCTGTTATAAATACTCTTAACAAAACCACCTTCTCTAACATCTTTTGAGTTAGGCTTACCAAGCATTATATCTTCAAAAATAATAACTATATCTTCAAGCAACCCAGACTCTTTATACTTCATTATTCCTTGCAAAAAAGTTACAGAATAAGATCCTTTGTTGTCGCTGTAGTAAGTATCATTTATTGTCATTTTTATAATCTTATTCAGCGGAGGATTTTTAACATTCAAAGATGTTGAATCTTGATCTCCTATCCTGTAGATGTAGCTTGCAATATTTTGTCCAGCAGAATCTATGCATTTTCCATTGGTTTTAGCAACATTACAAACCTCTTCTTGAGAAAATAAGTGATAAGGATTTCCAGATACCATAACTCCATTATTGCCAAAAAAACCTAAAAACAGACCCATTCCCGCTTTGTAAGAACAAGAACTTGGGATTGTTTTTTTAGCTCCATTTTTGTTAAAATAATCTAAAGCAAAATGAGAAAAATTCACCTCAGCTCCTTTGTAATCGCTAATAGCAGTCGTTATCGGAGGAATAAGCTTATCATCAGAAAAAACTTTCCTACAAGTGCACTTTCCTGAAACTTGCTGATCTTGAGTCTTCGTGCAATCAGCGCCCGCTGGTGCATCAATTTCTTTTGTAGGCTCAACACCAGTTGGACAAACGCAATTATCTCCATCAGTATCGACAGCTGAAGAGCCTTGTTTATAAAGAAATTTTGAACAAAAATCGCACTCATTAGCTATTTGACCTCCCCAAGGATTCCAACCACCGTCTACTTGAATAATCAACGGCATGCCATTAGTTTGATATCCGGTTTCTTGCCAACTCATTACTTGGCCACCATTCGTATTATTATAGAAACCAAATATTGAGTTAGTTTTAGAACCTACTGTTGTTGTATCGCTACCAAATTCATTAGCATTTATACAGTATGGACTACCACCGCAAGAAGAAAGAAGAAAAGCCGAGAAAATTATTAATATCGCTCTGTAGATTATTTTTTTAAGATTCATCAACCAATTTGCATTATGATTAATATTTTGATGATTATATTTTAGATAGTTTTTTAATATTATTGAAACCAAAAACCAATTATTCAAGAGTTTAAAGAGCTAAATATCAGAACAAAATATTGGTACCTACGGCCGGACTTGAACCGGCAAGAGCTAATGCTCCACGGATTTTAAGTCCGTTATGTCTACCATTCCATCACGTAGGCAACTAAAAGCTAACCTAAGAGAGTCTGCCCTAAAAAAGTCTGCCCTAAAAAAGTCTGAAAGTAAATTTATAATCAAATATTGAAATTGCAACCAATTATTTTAATTTATTTGCAAAATAGCTGTTATTTGAAGCAACTATTCATCAAATAATATTTCTTTGAGAGAATTTGCTTTACTGATATTAGATTTTTTTTGTTGACTCTCTTCTGTTGGTATGTCATTAAACTCTGGAGGAATTACTAAAGGATTTTGATTAATCTTTTTTGTGCAAGAAAAATTAACAGCAAAAAGTAAGAGCAGAATTAAATATTTTATTAATTTAAAAAGTTGATTTTTCATTGGTTAAGTTGATTTATTTTTTGCAAAAAGATCGAACAATAATATCAAGGACACTCCAACAAAAACCGCAGAATCGGCAAAATTAAAAGCTGGCCAATGATAATCATAAATATGAAAATCGATAAAATCTGCAACAGCACCCATCGAAAACCTATCTATCACATTACCAAAAGCACCGCCAACAATTAAGCCC
>CAMDRL010000167.1 GCA_945906835.1 Rickettsia typhi | reverse complement strand
TGTCATCTTGAACTCTGTGCTAGTGGGCATTTGCAATGCCGACTTATGTTTGTTAAAACTTGTGAAAGTTAGAAAATTTTAGCAAACGGTAGGTCGGGTTTACAAAACCTGACCAGCGATGAGTCCACCTTGTTATTTATGCCTTTTTTGTCCCTCCACCCACCTTGTCATTTTGCAGGCGGGAATCCAGTTTTCCAGTAGAGCAAGTATGATTCCCGCCTTGCGGGTAGTGGCAATAAGAAGTAATTACAAACAATGGATTAAAAATGGAAAAATTTGAATTTACAGTTGCTGAAAATGAAGTTGGAATAAGGTTAGATAAGTTTCTAACCGAACAATTTCTTTCTATTAGGTCAGAAATTAATCGTACTAAAATTCAGCATTTAATTGATGAAAATTCAATTTCAGATGACAAAGGTAAGGTTGTTACAACCGCTTCGCAAAAAACAAAATTAGGACAAAAATTTATTGTTAATATTGCGCCGCCAAAAACCAGCCATTTAGAAGCTAAGGAAATTCCTTTTGAAATTGTTTTTGAAGATGACGATCTTTTGGTAATTAACAAGCCTGCTGGACTTACTGTTCACCCCGGTGCTGGCAATCAAGATAATACTTTGGTTAATGCGCTTTTATTCACTCATCAAAATAAATTATCCACTTCTGCAAGTGGTGATTTTCGTCCCGGTATTGTTCATCGTTTAGACAAAGATACATCAGGCTTGATGTTGGTGGCGAAAAATGATTTTACGCATCAGGCTTTAAGTGAAAAATTGCGTTTGCGTGAGATTAAAAGAACTTACATTGCCTTTGTTTATGGCGCTTTGAATCCAAAAAATGGCATGATTAATAAGAACATTGTTAGAAGCAGAATTAATCGTTTGAAAATGACAATTAGCCGTACTTTAGGGCGCATTGCCATAACTCATTACGAAACTAAAAAAGTATTTTTGGATGGATTTATTAGCATGATTGAATGTCGCTTAGAAACTGGCAGAACTCATCAGATTAGAGTTCATCTGGAATCAGAAAAACATTCTTTGGTGGGAGATTATGTTTACAATGGAAGCAAAAAAACTGCGCCAATGACTTTGGCAGTTGAAGCTAAAAATTTTATTAAAGCCTTTCCAAGACAGGCTTTGCATTCTTCTAAAATTGCTTTTTCTCATCCAAGAACTGGCGAAGAAATGGCTTTTGAAAGCTCGCTTCCAATTGATGTGAATGAGTTGAAAGAAATTTTGGTTAAGGCTGACTTAGAGGCATCTACAAATTAGTTTTTAAATTCATGACCAATAAAGCTCTGATAATTTCTGGCGCTACCGCTTCTGGTAAATCTGCTTTGGCTTTGAATTTTGCTGAATTTCAAAATATTTCCATCATTAATGCCGATTCTTTGCAAATCTATAAAGGCTTGCCAATTCTGTCTTCGCAGCCAAAAAAGTCAGAAATGGAAAAAGTTAAACATTACTTGTATTCGGTTTTAAATTTTGAAGAAAGCTCATCAGTTGGTTTGTGGTTAAAATTAGTTAAATCTGCAATTGAGGAAAGTTGGCAACAAAAAAAATTGCCAGTAATTGTTGGTGGAAGTGGTATGTATATTTCAAAATTAGTGGAAGGAATTTCAGAAATTCCTGAAATTGATGAAGAGATAAAAAAATTTTCTAGAGAACTTTTTGAAGAAATTGGTGTGGAAGAATTTAGAGAAAAATTAATCAATTTAGGCGAAGAAAAAGAAAGAATAATAAATCTTGATAAGCAGCGATTAATAAGGTCTTATGAAGTTTTAAAGCAAACAGGAAAATCACTTTTTTGGTGGCAAAATCAACCAAATAAAATGTTGTTTGATGATAAAATTTTTACTCACATTAATTTAAATCCAAATCGTGAAGAGCTTTACAAAAATTGTAATTTGCGCTTTGAGTTAATGCTTAAAAATGGTGCAATTGATGAGGTGAAAAGCTTGATTAATCATGTTTCAATAGAGACTTTACCAATAGCTAAAACTTTAGGATTCATAGAAATTGTAGATTTTTTAAATGAAAGAATTTCGTATGAAGAAGCAATAAAAATCACCTCACAAAAAACTAGAAATTATGCTAAGCGCCAATTAACTTGGTTTCGTCATCAATTGCCAAATAAGTTGCTGTTTAGTGAGTCGCAAGCAGCTTTAAGCTATTTAAAAAATTATGAAATTTAGCGATCAAGGCATTATCATTAGTCAAAAAAAATACAGCGAAAATTCACTGATTGTGAAGGTTTTTTCGCAGCATCATGGTTTGTATCGTGGCTTTGTGAAATCAGCAAAATCAGCTAAAGACCGCACTATTTTTCAAATTGGCAATTTAATTTCTTTTGAATATCGCGCTCGCTTAGAAGATAATCTTGGGCAATTTTGCTGTGTTGATTTAGCCAGAAGTTATTGTTCAAAAATCATGTTTGATAAATTGCGTTTAGATTGTTTGAAGTCTTTGTTTTCAATAATTGACAGCGTTTTTTTAGAAAGAGAAAAGCATGAATTGCTTTTTGAAAAATTGCATGAATTTTTACAAAAACTTACAGATGACAATGTGCAGAAAAACGATTTTTTAGCTGATTACATCAAATTAGAATTAAAGATTCTAAAAACCTTAGGTTATGGAATTGATTTATCTTCTTGCGCCGCAACCAATTCAACTGTTAATTTGGTTTATGTTTCCCCAAAATCAGCGCGCGCCATTTGTTTTGAAGCGGGCGAGCCTTACAAAAACAAGCTTTTAAAATTACCAAATTTTCTAATTGAAGAGGTGAGTTGCAATGAAAATCACTTGCTTGAAGGCATGAAATTAAGTGGATATTTTTTAGAAAAATTTATTTTTGAAGAAAAATCTCCAGCAGAAAGAAAGCAGCAATTTGTTCATCGCGAAAATATTGCTAGAACCTTATTTTCATCTTATACCAATTCCCATCTTTAATTAACTTTTTAGGCGAAATATTTTTGAGGATAAAATTTAGAAGAAAAGCCGCATGTACATAGATGTACATAAGGTTTTTATTCTAA
>CAMDRL010000166.1 GCA_945906835.1 Rickettsia typhi | reverse complement strand
ATCAGCAAATTGCAACATTCTGTATCTTCCCCCATATTCTCCCAACTTCAATCCAATTGAGCAAAAATGGGGACATGTAAAAAATTCTGTAAAGAAAATCAGGGATATGGATATGTTTGAGAATTTTAATGAGTGTTTGGTGAAGGTTTTATGCTATCGATAGATAGTTTATTTGGTATAGGTGAGACATCACAAAGCCAATGTTTTAGAGGCTAAACTGTTTGAAGAAGGTTAAGCATATTCGGAGAAACTGAGGGAGAAATACCAAGAAATTGGCGGAAATTCTGAATTGCGGAGAAGAAGCAGTTAAGGCAAATCAAGAAATACAACCCCCCTTGATCCCGCAAATATAGGGGATTGGAGGGGATATAAAAAATTACAAAAACTGAGCGGAGATAGTTTTTGAGCTGGTATGTTGGCGGAGAAAGAGGGATTCGAACCCTCGATACAGTCACCCGTATACTTTCTTAGCAGGAAAGCGCCTTCGGCCACTCGGCCATTTCTCCATTGTGTTTAAGCGGCTGTCTAGCGTGCTTAATTGGTCTCTAATTTAATTTTTAAAAGAAGAGGTTGGTTAGGATAGATGGGTAATTAATTTTTTGCAAGGGGCTTGCGGAAGTTATTTTGATAATTACCACTTCGCATAAGATCCTTGATTTTATAAAGTAAAATCAAGGATCTTATGCGTCTCAACCTCAGATTTAAAACTCATGAGATCCTCGATCCACAAGTGGATCAAGGATGATGAATGTAATTAAAGACCTCTTTAATTATTTCTGAGCCTTAATAGTAAAGTTAATCACAACATCTTCTCTCACACCATTAGCTTTTTTAATATCTCTATCTCCAATATTAAAATCACTGCGTTTGATGGTGAAAGACCCTGTTGCGGTGGCTTTTCCCATGGTTTCTGAATATTCTGGGAAACTAAAGTTGATGCTGATTGGCGTGGCTTTGCCTTTGATTGTTAATATTCCAGATGCCACATAAGCAGTGTCACTAATTCTGGTAATCATGTTAGTTGTAAATGTTGCTTTAGGAAATTGTGTTGTGGCTAACCAAGTAGCATTTTTGATAATTTCAATTGAATCAGTAAAAGAAACCGCAACAGAACTTGTATCAACTATCATTGTAATTTTAGAAGCTGAAAGTTTATCTGGGTTGAAAATAATATTGCCTTCAAATTTTTTAAAAGTTCCCGGAATTTCTGAACTATCTTGAGTGGCTTTGAAATCAATTTTACTACCTTCTTGAACTATTGTCCAAGGATTGGCATCTTGTTTATTTGATTGTGGTAGCTTTACTTGATTGCTGCCATTATTGTCTGTTGTTGATAAAATTGCCTCAGCTTCAATATTGATTTTTACTTCATCTGAGATTCCTGGAATGCCGAAATTCATGCCAAATTCAGAACGCTTAATAGTAGCTTTAGCACTAAAACCAGCGGTCTTTTTTTGACTAAATGGATTTAGAGCTAATTTATTTAATCTAACATCAAGAACCACTGGTTTTGTAACTCCAAGAAGAGTTAAATTTCCAGTAACTACCACCATATTTAAGCCTTGAGTAATAACTTGAGTGCTAGCAAATGCTGCAGTAGGAAATTTTTCAACATTAAAAAAATTAACACCCTTTAAATGGTTATCAAATTCTGGAAGTCCAGTAGAGATTGAGGTGGTTTTAATTATGATTTCAACTTTACTTCTACTGGCATTTTGATCGTCTAAAACTACCATTCCTTCTGATTCAACAAACTTTCCTGAAGGCTTAGAGAATCCAAAATGATTAGCTGACCAAGTAATGTTGGTGTGTTTTGGGTCAAATCTGTAAGTATCAGCTGCATTTGCTGAAACAGAAAATGTAATTAGTGAAAATAATAGAAATAATTTTTTCATAAATGTTTAAGATTTTTTGAATTTTTTGCGCGCTTAAAAAATTCAATTAATTAGTTAATTTTAGAATTATCAATTGGTGTTGCAGCAACTTCTTCCTGCCTTCTTTTGTAAAGGTTGGTAAAGTCAATTGGGTCAAGCATTAATGGAGGAAATCCGCCATCAATTGTGTTATTAGCAATTATTCTTCTAGCAAAAGGAAAAAGTAGGTTAGGGCAATAAATTAATAAAATTTGTTCCATCATGTCATCTTCAACATTTTGAATTGAGAAAATGCCGCTGTAAATAACTTCGCAAACAAAGATTCTTTTTTTATCAGCTGAAGCATCAGCAGAAATTTTTAGTGAAATTTCGTAAAGATCATCGGAAAGTTTTTTAGCATCAATATTAATAGAAATTGCAATATCAGGTTTTTCTTGAGGGTTTAAAAAAATTTCTGGCGAGCTTGGAACTTCAAAAGAAAGATCTTTAACATATTGACAAAGGATTTTGATATTGGACATGGTTGGAATTTTTTTAAATTTTTTAGATAAGGAATTGTGTTGAATAGAGATAATTGTTTGAGAAATTTTATCAAGAGGACTTTTATGGTTAATTTAGATGAAGCGCAATAAAACTCTCATCCTGAACAAAGTGAAGGATATCTTGAGGCGGAGGTTTTTTCTCAAGAGATCCTTCGCTGTGCTCAGGATGAAAGGTATGCGCAATCATGAACAGTTATTCATAATGGGATAACTGTCTTAATTTAGTAATTATCCACGAGAAAAATCGATAATAAGCCCGTCACAAATCTAATTTCCCAAAAAATTCAGCATCAGAAAATTTAGTTTGGAAGTTTTAGAAATTTTTTGTTTAATTTTTTTGCAGTTTTTGCTGATTTTTCCTGCAATTTGATTCGCAGTTTTGTTGGGTTTTGGTGTTTTTTGGTGGTTTAGGCAAAGTTATCCCTTATTCATGTTGTTATTGGTGGAGCTGACACAGTCATACCAAATCGTAATCTATACATAAGAACTCATCCAATTAAATCCAATTATTGATTTAACAATTTCACTATTTTTATCATAATAAATCATAGCTTCTTCAACCTTATCTTCCACATCATCCATCGAATCAAAAACTAAATTAGTAAAGAATTTTTCTCTCA
>CAMDRL010000165.1 GCA_945906835.1 Rickettsia typhi | reverse complement strand
GCCCTGTTAAAGCTAGACGAATTGGCATAAATAAATCTTTGCCTTTGCGTGCAGTGTTCGCTTTTATTTGATCAAGCCATATTTGCCAACAATTCACATTTGCTGTATCTTGCGGCAATAATTTTGTGGCTTCTTGCAGAAATTCTTTGTCGGAATCTTTATTTTCATAACGAAATTGTCCTTTGCAAATTTCCCACCAATTTTTTATTTCGCTTAAAAAACTGATATTTAGCTTCAAATGATTGAAAAAACTTTCATCAATTTCTGACAAGCCAATTTCATTTAATCTTGGCTTAATATCAGAAAAATCAAGCATTTGCAGCAATTTTTGATTAATATGTCCAAGTTCTGAAATATCATAGTTTGTGGAAGATTTACTAAATTTAGAAAGATCAAAATTACTAATTAATTCTTCAAAATTTTTATAAACTCCGCCTTGTCCAGAAGCGCCAATTTGAGCTAAAAGATTAATGATTGAAAATGCTTCATAGCCATCATTACGCAAAGATTTTACATCAAAACCACCTTCTCTTTTAGAAATTTTTCCTTCACTTGCTTTAATTAAAGCTAAATGCGAAAAATGTGGAATTTTGCCGCCATTTACCGCAATCAAAGCCTCAAAGATTTGAATTTGCACTGCAGTGTTGGTGATGTGATCTTCGCCTCTAATAATATCAGTTATGCCATATTCCAAATCATCGACCACCGAACAAAAAGTGTAGGTTGGAACATTATTATCACGCACTAAAACTGGGTCTGAAAAATGCCTTCCTTCGTAAGTAATTTTACCTTTGATTTTATCGTCCCAAGAAACAATTTTTTCTTCTAAAAGAAAGCGATAATGGGGCCTTAAGCCAGAGGTGCGAAGATTTTGTTTTTGCTCTTCAGTTAAATTTAAAGCGGCTCTATTATAAATTGGAGCAAGACCTGAAGCGATTTGAGCTTTTCTTTGCATACCAAGCTCTTCTGAGGTTTCGTAGCATTCGTAAAGGCGACCTGATTTGATTAGGGAATTTTTAGCAATCTCATATTCATTCAAGCGATCTGATTGCTTGATTAAATTATCATATTTTAAAGACAGCCAAGCCATATCAGTTAAAATCATCTCGCGATATTCGTCTTTAACTCTTTCAACATCAGTGTCATCAAGGCGCAAAAAAAACTTGCCGCCAGTTTTTTTGGCGTAAAGAAAGTTGATAATGGCAGCACGAATATTTCCAACATGTAGAAATCCTGTTGGAGAAGGTGCAAAACGGCAAATTGTAGTCATTGGTAATAAAAAATTAATAATAGCCAGAATCAGTTTGTGGCTTTTTAGGGGGTAAATTGTTGGTAAATTCTTTCATGTAAAATTCTTCCATGGCTTTTTTGCCATATTTGGAATTTAAGCTAGCAAAAGATGTTCCTTGGCATTTACTGCATCGCCCTTTTTTACGAAACAATCCTATTGGAAGCATGAATAGCAAAAAAATTATTGCCGATAAAAAACCATTGTGCGACTTTGCGCCATCTGGAATTCCAATATTGCCACAATCTTTGCAAACATATTCTCTGGACATATTTCAATATTATTTTTTACCGTGAAAAACACGGGTGTTACAGATAATATCATGAAGCGCAGTTTTTTCTTTGGTAAAAATTACCAATAAAAAACCTAAACCTAAAGTTGCCGAAGTAAGCATTGAAGCCAAAGCCCGCATCAAAGATTTTTGCCAAGATAATCTAGATCCATCACGATTTCCCACATAAATTCCCATAAGAGATTTGCCCAAGGTTGCCTGACTTTTTCTGGCAATAAAATAAGTCAAATAAACAATACTTACACCATGAGAAATATAGTTAGCAAATCTATTTTCCGTTGCAGCAGTAAAATCTTTATAATTGTAAAAATCACCACTCATTTTAATGAATTGATAATCACTAACACCAAAATAATAAATCAGCAAAAAAACAATTGGTGCTATAAAGAGAAGATCGAGAAAACCAGCAAAAAGACGAACCCAAAAGCCTGCAAAAATTAATTCTGAACCGCTCATATTAAAAAGACTTATTAGTTATTGGATATCGCCTATCTTTATCGAATGACATTTCTGAAATTTTTGGACCAACGCAAGATTGTTGGCGCTTATATTCACTTGCATAAAAAAGTTTCGCAACTTTTTTTACCAAGGAATTTTCAAAACCCAGCTTAATTATTTCTGTGATTGACTTTTGCTCTTCGATTAAAGCGAATAGAATTTTATCAAGAATTTCATATTCCGGCAAAGAATCAGAATCTTTCTGATTTGGGCGCAATTCTGCGGTTGGGGCTTTGGTGATTATGTTTTGAGGAATCAGATTTTGATTTTTATAAAATGAAATTTGAGGAATATTTTCATTTCGCCATTTAGCCAATTCAAAAATCTCAGTTTTATATAAATCTTTTATTGGATTAAAAGCGCCACACATGTCGCCGTAAAGCGTGGCGTAACCACAGGCTAATTCTGATTTATTTCCTGTAGAAAGTAAAAGCGCGCCAGAATTATTGGACAAAGCCATTAAAATATTGCCACGAATTCGTGATTGTAAATTTTCTTCGGTAAGGCCTGAAACATTACCAAGAGCTTTTAACATTGCCTTGAAAGGTTCTTCAATTGAAATAACTTCTAAATTCACACCTAAATTTTTAGCGCACTTTTTGGCATCAATCATTGATGTTTCAGAATTATAGCGACTTGGAAGTGCGTAAAGACTGACATTTTCACTTCCCAAAGCATCAACTGCCATTGTGGCAACCAGTGCAGAATCAATACCTCCAGACATTCCTAAGAGACTTTTTTGGAAACTGTTTTTTTGGATATAGTCGCGAAGTCCTAAGATACAGGCGTTGTAATTATTGCTGAACTTTTCAGTGAACCCCACAACAAGTGCGGGGTTACAATGGAAAGATACGCATGACTCATCCTTCTCAATCTCCACAATTCCAAAATTTTCTTCAAAAACCTTCATCTGTAAAATAACTTCCCCCGCCTCATTCATAACAAAAGAATCGCCATCAAACACTAGAGAATCTTGCCCACCAACTTGATTAACATAAACCA
>CAMDRL010000164.1 GCA_945906835.1 Rickettsia typhi | reverse complement strand
AAGAAAGACTGAATTCAAACAGCTGTGAAGCTATGTGAATACTGGACTAAACTCACTTTATTGCAAGGGATTATTTGAATCTTTTTGAAGATTTTTAAAAGAAATTTAGTGATTTTTGTAAACGGCTGGTAGGTTTTTCAGAGTGTCCTAAACATCTAACAAACATAAGTCGGCATTACAAATGCCGACCAGCACATAAGTAATTTCTTGGAGAAAATTTTTTTAGAAATAAGGATGGTGGAGCTAACGAGAGTCGAACTCGTGACCTCTTGCATGCCATGCAAGCGCGCTACCAACTGCGCTATAGCCCCATAAATAAAACTCTTGTCATTCCCAAGAAGGCGGTAATCCAGTTTTAATATATCTGGATTTCAGCCATCACTGGCAGTGACAAGGTTAAGATAAGTGATTGAAAATCTTACAAAAGGAAATAGTTTAAACCCATCAAACAAGCTTGTTTATAAAAATTCAATTTAATTTTTCAAAAAATGTCTGAACAGTCGATGATTAAAATTACTTTTCCTGATGGCAATATTAAAGAATTTTCTCATGGAACCAGCGGCGCAGAAATTGCTAAGTCAATTTCAATTTCTTTGGCTAAAGTTGCGCTGGCAATTAAAGTTGATGGTGAATTGCGCGATCTTTCTCGCGCCCTTGAAAATGATGCAAAAATTGAAATTATTACACCAAAAAGTGGCGCGGATGCCTTGGAAGTTATTCGCCATGATGCTGCTCATATTATGGCGGAAGCGGTGAAAGAATTATTTCCTGAAACTCAAGTTACAATTGGGCCCGCAATTGAAAATGGTTTTTTCTATGATTTTGCGCGCAAAGAACCTTTTGCTTTGGAAGATTTAGTCAAAATTGAAAGTAAGATGAATGAAATTGTGAAGCGTGATGAAACCTTAATTCGTGAGGTTTGGAAAAGAGATGATGCGGTGAAATTTTTTGAATCAATTGGTGAAAAATATAAGGCTGAAATCATCGCTTCAATTCCTGCTAATGAAGATATTTCGCTTTACCGTCAGGGAAATTTTATTGATCTTTGCCGTGGGCCGCACTCTCCCTCAACTTCTCACATTAAATATTTTAAATTGATGAAGCTTGCTGGCGCTTACTGGCGCGGTGATTCTAAAAATGAAATGTTACAACGCATTTATGGAACCGCTTGGGAAAGCAAAGAAGCTTTAGATAATTATTTGCACATGCTTGAAGAAGCGGCAAAAAGAGATCATCGCAAACTTGGTCGTGAAATGGATTTATTTCACATGCAAGAAGAAGCTGTTGGTTCAGTATTTTGGCACCCAAAAGGCTGGACAATTTTTCGTGAAATTGAAAATTACATTCGCGCAAAGTTAGAAAAAAATAATTATGTAGAAGTAAAAACTCCCCAAATGGTTGATAAAGTTTTATGGGAAAAATCTGGTCATTGGGAAAAATTTCATGAAAATATGTTTGTGGCGGAAAGCGAAGAAAGAACGCTTGCCATCAAGCCAATGAACTGCCCGTGCCATGTTCAAATTTTTAATCAAGAATTAAAATCTTACCGCCAATTGCCTTTGCGCATGGCGGAATTTGGATCATGTCATCGCAACGAACCATCGGGCTCTTTACATGGAATTATGCGCGTGCGCGCCTTTACTCAAGATGACGCTCACATTTTCTGCGAAGAAAGCCAAATCAATGCTGAAACCGTTTCTTTCTGCGAATTGCTTAAAGAAGTTTATCATGATTTTGGATTTCATGATGTAAAAGTAAAATTCTCCACCCGCCCAGAAAAGCGCGCAGGCTCTGATGAAACTTGGGACAAAGCTGAAAATGCTTTATCTGAAGCTGTAAAAGCTGCTGGTTTAAATTGCGAAATTAACCCTGGGGAAGGCGCGTTTTATGGTCCAAAACTTGAATTCACTTTAGTTGACGCCATCAAGCGCGAATGGCAATGCGGCACTTTGCAAGTTGATTTTATTTTGCCAGAAAGATTGGACGCTAGTTATGTTGCGTCCGACGGTCACAAAAAAAGACCCGTAATGTTGCATCGCGCAATTTTGGGAAGTTTTGAAAGATTTATTGGCATGTTAATTGAAAATTATGCTGGCAAATTTCCACTTTGGTTAGCTCCAACTCAAATGGTTGTGGCCACAATTACCAATGATTCTGACGAATATGCACATAAAGTTATCACAGAATTAAAAGCACAAGGTTTTAGAGTTGAGGGAGATTTAGATTCACAAAAAATCAATTATAAAATTCGTGAACATTCTCTTAAAAAAGTTCCTTATATTTTGGCCGTAGGGAAAAAAGAATCTGAAAGTGGCAGCGTTTCTGTAAGAAAATTTGGCGAAGAACATCAGAAAGTTATGAGTTTGGAAGAGTTTATTCAAAATTCTAAAGAGCAAATCACTAAGAAAAATTAAAACATGAAATCTATAAAAGCTTTTTTCTGCTGCGATCAAAAAATATCAGCATTTTCAATTGTAATATTTTTAACAGTTCTGGTTGGCGCTTTATTCGTAAGACTTTATGGCTTAAGTGAGTATGCTTTTAACGATGATGAATTGTGGCATTTAACTGTCGCGAATCAGAAAAATTTATGGGATGTAATTCAATATAATTTCCAAGAAGAAATTCACCCGCCATTATCTTACATCATCTGGCACTTAATGCTTCAAATCAGTGATAATGATTTATGGCTACGCATGTCGGGAATTATTCCTGGAATATTACTAATTCCCTCAATTTATTTATTTGGTCGCCTTTATATTGGCAAAGCTGCTGGATTTTTTTTGGCTTTACTTTTCGCCTTTGGCGCCGTTCCCGTAACAATTAGTACCACAATCAGGGCTTATTCTTTGATGATGTTGGCGCTTACTTGGGCGGCAATATTCGTGCATAAATATCGCTTTGAAACTGAGGTAAAATCACGAAATAAATCTTTAATTTTTTACTCTCTTTTTACTTTTATAGCAATTGAGTTAAATCACGCTGCTTGCTTTACAATATTTGCTTTAGGGCTAATTTTAATTTTTCAAACTCTTAAAGAAAAAAATAAGAAAGATTTTTTTATAATTGCCACGATTCATG
>CAMDRL010000163.1 GCA_945906835.1 Rickettsia typhi | reverse complement strand
GCCAAAACATCAAGCTGTGCTCCCGTTGTTCCTGCGGGAAATTTAGCGCGCGCTAAGGCAATATGCCCCTTTAAAACTCTGGTAAAATCTTCAATCATTTCTGGGCTGGGAGTTCCAATTGCAACTGTTCTTGTAATGTCAGTTGTGCCAGCAAAGTTATTAACTTTGTCTTTGGCAAAATATTGTCCGCCAGAATCAATTAAATAAAGTGAATTTTTGGTAAATTTTTTATTGGTTTTTTCTTCGCTGTGATAATGAATAATGGCACCATTACCGGCAAAGCTGGATATTGATCGAAAGCTTGGATAAAGAAAATCAGCGCTTTCCTTGCGAAAATCTAAGAGTTTTTTTTCAGATTTTAATTCATCATTTTCTGAAGAATTTTCTAACCAAAATAAAAATTTAGTTACCGCCAGACCGTCAACTTCATGAGATTTAATCATGCCAGAAATTTCTGACGAATTTTTACAAGCCTTGAGTAACAAACACGGATCTTGTTCTAAATCTATCTCAAAATTATTTTCTAATAATAACTGATAAAGCCAATAATTAGTAGAGGCAGAATCAATTTGAACTTTACGGTAAGATTTGCGTAAAACATTAATTCTTAAATCTAAACAATCGCTTTGAACAAAATTTACTTTTTCTAATTTTAACCTTGTTTCTTGGTTAATTCTTTTTTCATCAACAAATAAATCAACTTCACCATTCTTAAATAAAATTCCATAGGCAAGTAGAAGTGGCGTGTATTCAACATCAGAAGCTCTGATATTTAAAAGCCAGCATAGAGATTGCGGATCGGTGATAACTAAAAAATCCCAGTTGCAATTGTTGATGATTTCTTGGCGTTTAGTCAAAGAATCAAGTCCGCTAAGATTTAATGGATTAAAGAAAATTTCTGAATTTGTTTTGTTAGATTTATTTTTCCAAATTTTATCAACTAAATTATCATCTAAAAGAATTAAATTTACATTATTTTTTGTACAAACTTTCTGACAATTTTTAATAAAATTTAAACTACTTAATTTTGGATCGATTGCTAAATTATCATTATTTTTTAAACCGTCTTCCAGCCAAGAAATTACTGACCTTTCTGACATGTTGATAATTTCAAACTCCTGCAAATCTATTTCATTTTTAGCCTGTAAAATATAACGACCATCAGTAAAGAAATATGATTTTTTTTGACCAAAAATAATCAAGGCATTTGAGCCAGTGAATCCAGTTAAATATTCGATGCGTTTTTCATTTTCTGGTAAATATTCTGAGAAGAATTCATCGCAATTTGGCAGGATGAAATAATAAATTCCATCTGTTTTAAGGAGGGTTTTCATAGATCTTACTCTGCTTTTAAAGTAATCTTTCATAAACTCTGTTAATTGATGCATTATTGTCATCCTGAGCAAAGTGAATAATCTCGCTCAACTTAAAGAGATGTTTCGACTACACTCAACATGACAGCGATTTTTAGAATTTTTACACTTTGTTTAATTACAAATCTTTTTCAACAATTCAGTAGCTTCAACTTTAGTTTCAATTGCGGCTTTTATAGCAATTGCAGCGCCAGATTCAATATCAAATTTTCCTATTTGCAATGTTTCAAAAAGTTCACTTCCATTATAATCCAAAATCATGGTTTTTAAATTTAACAAACCATTTTCAAGCCAAGCATAAACCCCAACTGGCGTGGCACAAGAAGCTCCAAGTTCTTTTAAGAAGACTCTCTCTGTTTCTAAGCAAATTTGGCTTTTTTCATCGTTGATTTGTTTAATGACATTTAAAATATTTTCATCATTTTTTCTGATTTGTATAGCTAAAGATCCTTGCCCACCAGAGGGTAACATAGTTTCTACGGCAATTATTTCTTTAATAGAATTCTCTTTAGCTAATCTTTGTAAGCCGCATAAAGCAAGAATCGAGGCATCAACATCGTTTTTATCAATTTTATTTAAGCGCGTATCAACATTGCCACGAAAATTAACAATTTTTAAATCAGGGCGTAAGTGCAATAAAATTGCCTTACGGCGTGCCGAAGAAGTGCCTACAATTGCGCCTTTAGGCAATTCTTTTAATGAGTTGAATTTTTTAGAAATTAAACAATCGCGTGCATCAAATCTTTTAGTGAAAGCTCCAATTTTAGTATCTTCGTGAAGTAATGGCGGAACATCTTTTGCTGAATGAATGGCAATATCAATTTTATTTTGAATTAAAGCTTCTTCTAATTCTTTAATAAAAAGACCTTTACCACCAATATCAGCAAGGTTACGATCTTGTATTTTGTCGCCAGAAGTTGTGATTGGAACAATTTCTATTTGATCTTCAGAAAATTGATTTTGCGCTAATAGTAAGTTTTTTACTTCCAAAGATTGAGCCATTGCAAGATTACTCGCTCTGGTACCAATTCTAATTTTTAAGGAAGTTGAAGACATCTATTGAGGGAGCTGTATTATGTAAAAAAGGCGACCATAAGGCCGCCTTAAGCAAACTAAAAGTTTGCATAAATTCAATAAGAATTAGTTAGCGAAATTAATAGAAACTAACCTTGTCTAGCTTTGAAGCGAGGATTAGTTTTGTTAATCACATAAAGACGACCTTTTCTGCGTACAATTTTGCAATCTTTATGTCTTTTTTTAGCAGACTTTAACGAGTTATAAATTTTCATCTGATCTCCAGTAAAAATAAAAATCTTTCAAGGCTATTAACTCTAAGAGGCTGTAATGCCAAGAAGATTTTAGCGGAAATTTATTTAAGTTTTTATTAAAATGCTTGAGGTTTTTTAGGACTTCTAAGAAGGTCGCGCATGTTATTTAAGGGGATTTATTTGTCAATATTGTCGTTATCATTATTGATAAAAACCTCAATATGGACTTTGCCAAGAGTATGTTTATGGATGTTGAGAATTAATTTAATAATAAACTGGGTTTAATTCTGGTGAATATGGCGGTAAAATTATGATTCTTATATTATTTGGAACTATTAATTTCTTTGACTTGTACCAGCCTGCGCCATCCATAACTATTACTATTTTTTGATCCTTATTTACCTTGGCAAATTCTTCCAGAAATATGCTCATGCACTGGATGTTAACATTGGGTAATAACAGGG
>CAMDRL010000162.1 GCA_945906835.1 Rickettsia typhi | reverse complement strand
TTTAATTAACTTTTTAGGCGAAATATTTTTGAGGATAAAATTTAGAAGAAAAGCCGCATGTACATAGATGTACATAAGGTTTTTATTCTAAATTTTAGACCAAAAAGATGAAGCATAAAAAGTTAATTAAAGATGGGAATTGGTATAAGTTCTTCGATAACGGGAGTTTATAACTTGGTCATCCTAAACTTGTTTCAGAATCTCTACAAGAGCAAGACTCTGTTAATTAACTATTATTTTATCCGATAGCCTTTTTCTGAATCTCCGCAATTTCTTTTGCTGCTTTTTTTGCCAGCTCATACATCTTGCCAACTTTCTCGAAACTCATCGCACCATTTTCAGCGGTTCCTTGAATTTCAATTAAATCAAAATTTTGATTAATTACAAAATTAGTATCAACTTCGCATTTACTATCTTCGGCGTAATCTAAATCTGCCACGACCTCGCCGTTAAAGACTCCGCAAGATACTGCAGAAACTGATCCAATTAAAGGATTTTGTTTAAGTATGCCTTTATTCATTAGAGTTTTTATTGCCAAAGAAAGTGCTACGAAACCCCCTGTAATTGAGGCACAGCGAGTTCCGCCATCAGCTTGCAAAACATCGCAATCAATAGTAATTTGTCTTTCGCCAAGTTTTTTCATATCAATGACGCTTCGTAAAGAGCGACCAATTAATCTTTGAATTTCAAGAGCTCTGCCATTTGGCTTTGAGACATTATCGCGATTATTTCTAGTTTGAGTTGCTCTTGGCAACATAGAATATTCCGCAGAAACCCAACCTTGACCAGTATTTCTTAAAAATGGTGGAATTTTTTCTTCAATTGAAGCGATACACAAAACATGAGTTTCACCAAATTTGACTAAGCAAGATCCTTCGGCATATTTGTTGACATTGGTTATAATTGTTACTTCGCGGATTTGGTCTGAAGATCTATTTGATGGGCGCATGTTGATAGGTTATTTGAGGATTTATCCCTCCTTATTAAGAGATTTTATATATTTATCTAGCCAAAAAATATCTTCTTGATGTAACCCCGTAACAAGTACGGGGTTACTGATGGTATGTGACTAGTCAAATAACTAATTTAATCTTCTTGTACAAAATCAAACTTAGCTTCTTTGCTTCTGCCAAATCTTTTACGATCATTGCTATCCAAGAATTTTTTACGCAATCTTAATGATTTTGGCGTAACTTCAACCAATTCATCATCACCAACATAAGTGATCATATCTTCTAAAGTGAGTTCTCTTGGTGGAATTAGACGAATTGCTTCATCAGTACCAGATGCTCTAACATTTGAAAGTTGCTTACCTTTTAGAACGTTAATTTCTAAATCACCTTGTTTTGAATTTTCACCAACCACCATTCCAGCGTAAACTTTTTGCTGTGGTTTGATGAACATGGTGCCACGATCTTGTAGGTTCCAAATTGCGAAAGCAACCGCTTCACCATTATCTGTTGAAATTAAGGCGCCATTTTTCTTAGTAACCATGTCTCCTTTGTAAGGAACATAATTATGGAAAATTCTGTTTAAAACGCCTGAACCCTTAGTGTCAGTTAAGAATTCGCTTTGATAACCAATTAAGCCACGAGAAGGCACATAAAACACAATACGAGTTTTACCTCCACTTGATGGGCGCATTTCAATCATTTCACCTTTACGAGAAGAAATTTTTTCAACCACCACACCGCAGAAAGCGTCGTCAACATCGACAACAACTTCTTCAATTGGCTCTAAAACATTACCGTCAGGGTCTTTTTTGAAAAGAACTCTTGGTCTTGAAACTGAAAGTTCAAAACCTTCACGACGCATATTTTCAATTAACACACCAAGTTGTAATTCGCCTCTACCACCAACTTCAAAAGCGTCTTTGCCTTCAGCTTCTTTAACTTTAATCGCCACATTGGTTTCGCCTTCAGCAAATAAACGATCACGAATTACGCGAGAAGTAACTTTGCTGCCTTCAAGACCAGCCAAAGGAGAATCGTTAACGCTTAAAGTGATTGCCATTGTAGGTGGGTCAATCGGAGTTGATTTGATTGGAACTACAACTTGCATATCGCAAATTGTGTCAGAAACTGAAGCTTTTTCAAGGCCAGCTATAAGCACAATATCGCCAGCTTGAGCGTCTTCAACTGCAACTTTTTCAACGCCACGAAATACATGGAGTTTAGTTAAGCGACCTTGTTCAACCAATTCGCCTTTTAAATTTAAAGCTTTCAAGCTCATCAAACCTTTAGCGCGACCAGAATAAATACGACCAGTCAACATACGACCAAAATAAGGACTATGACTTAATAAAGTTGCAAGCATCGAAAATGGTGCATTTAAGTCAAATTTTGGTGGAGTAACATGTTTCAAAATTAAATTGAAAAGTGGAGATAAATCTTTTCTCTCATCTTTGTCCATATCTTCAACGCACCAGCCATCGCGACCTACAGCGTAAAGAACGGGGAAATCTAATTGTTGTTCATTAGCATGAAGTGAAACGAAAAGATCAAAAATTTCATTAAGAACTTCATCAGGACGAGCGTCGCCGCGATCAATTTTATTAATGATTACAATTGGACGAAGACCAAGAGCAAGAGCTTTAGCAAGTACGAATTTGGTTTGAGGCATTACACCTTCAGCAGAGTCAACAAGAAGCAAAGCACTGTCAGCCATTGAAAGCACGCGCTCAACTTCACCACCGAAATCGGCGTGACCAGGAGTGTCGATAACATTGATTTTATGATCTTGCCAAACAATTGAAGTACATTTTGCAAGAATTGTAATACCGCGTTCTTTTTCCAAGTCATTGCTATCCATGATGCGGTTTTCAACTTGTTGATTAGCGCGGAAAGTGCCGCTTTGGTGCAACATCGCATCGATTAATGTAGTTTTGCCATGGTCAACGTGAGCAATAATGGCAACATTTCTAAAGTCTGTCATTTCTAAGAAAGTTTAAGTATTGTATAAGAAGTTTTAGGAATTTTTTGTCAGAAGAAGTGAGAACATCAAAAAATCTTGCGGCAATATAGATCTGACAAACTAACTGTCAATTTCTTTAAAATTAACAGAAGTAAGAGTTAGATCGCCCGTCTCAATCGCCCCAATATTTTA
>CAMDRL010000161.1 GCA_945906835.1 Rickettsia typhi | reverse complement strand
TACAATATTCAGAGATGAAGCTTGTATTGCCACGACGAAAATCATGTATTAGACATCTGTCAACCTTTAAATATTGACATAATTCTTTTGCAATATTCTGAGCAATTTCTTGCAAAGGCATGTCAGAAACAATGAGATAACTTATTTCTCTTAATAAAGTTTCATTATGCAACGCTCTTTCAAGATTTTTTAACAGCCCAACATCGGCAAAGCTTTTTTTAGTATTTTCACTTTCAGCAATAGAATCAACTTCTTCAAAGACAAAAGTTGAATAAAACTTCTCAGTTTCAATTGGGATAAAATCAATTTTAAATTTTATTTTTTTTGGAGTTGGCTTAAGATCTTCTAAATCAGCAATGATTGAGCATGGGCGAGAATCTTTAACATCTTTAACTAAACGAACATATTCTATTTGACTGTCATAAGCATAGCTCACATCAAGATCATCAAATAAAAAATCGTAACTTTTGCCGATTAAACTAGCTTCACTAATGCCAAAAGTTTCATAGAATTTTTTATTAGCGCAAATAATTGAAAGATAATTTGGATTTTTATCTTTTGACTTGCAAAGAATTGCCGCTTTGGGATTTACATCAATAAGCTGCCTCAAAGTATCGTAATTGTCATTAGATAATTCGTATAGAATTTTATTAGAATCTTGCGATTCATCATTTTGGTTATTTTGCGTAGCTACTGTTGCTTGTGACATGAATTTATTTTATCAAAAAATCAGAAAGTTATTGCGCCAATTCATTTATTAAAGCATAAATAATCAAGGTTTTTGATGATTTTTTGCGTGAAAATTTTTTAGTTGTATTTAATTGAAAAACTAATGTAACTATTCTTTTGCGCCAATCATAACCTTCGTGTAAGCAATCATACGAAGGGTGATAAAATTGAACTTTAACAAAAGTGACTTTCAAAAATTAACGCAACTCTTTTAAAATCTTTTCGTAAGAAATTACATCTTTAACTTTACCAATTGCAGCAAATGTTGGCTTAGAATTGGAAAATATCTTTTCAGCCATTTTTGTAACATCTGATTTTTTTACACTAAAAACTTTATCTAAAATTTCTTTGTCAGAAATTAATCTACCGTAAGATAAAACATCAGAACCAAGTCTTTGAGACCTACTATTAGTACTTTCTTTGGACATTAACAAACTTGCTTCAAATTGCGTTCTAACTCTTTGCAATTCTTTATCAGTAATTTTTTCGCAAATTTTTAAAGTTTCTTTGCAAGTTGCTTTTAGTAATTCATTGGTTTTTTCTGGAGTTGTACCAGCATAAATTCCAAAAATTCCCGAATCAAGATGAGTGTAATTAAAAGCATAAATTGAATAAGCTAAACCAAGATTTTCTCGCACCTCTTGAAATAATCTTGAAGACATTCCTCCACCCAAAACCATCGCTAAAATTTGCGAAGCGTAATAATCTTTATGCATGAAAGATACGCCGCTAAAACCCATAACTAAATTGATTTGTTCCAACTTCTTTTCTTTTCTAAAATCACCACCGTTATATTTTGCTTTTTCAACAGGTTTAATTTTAGAGGTTCCAAGTGAAGTAAAATATTTTTGAGCATATTTTACTAAGTCTTTTTCTTTGATTGCCCCCGCAGCTACAACCGTCATGTTTGAGTAATTATATTGATTACCAATGTAATTTACAAAATCCTGCGAATTGAATTTTTTAATATTTTTTACTGGCCCTAAAATTGAACGCCCTAAAGCTTGGTCAGTATAAGCAGTTTCTTGAAAATAATCGAAAATAATATCGTCAGGAGTATCGTTGGTCATGGCAATTTCTTGCAAAATAACCCCCCTTTCCTTCTCTAACTCATCCTTATCAAAAGTAGAATTTTGCAAAATATCAGACAAAAATTCGACAGCAAATTCCGCATGTTTTTTTAGAACTTTAACATAATAAACCGTTCTATCTTTTGAGGTGTAAGCATTTATAATCCCGCCAATTCCTTCAAACTCTTCAGCAATTTGTCTGGCAGTTCTGGTTTTAGTTCCTTTGAAAGCCATATGTTCTAAGAAGTGTGAAATTCCATTAATTTCAGGAGTTTCATTTCTGCTGCCCGTATTTACAAAAACTCCTACTGAAACAGTTTCTACATCTTTCATTTCATCAGCTGTAACGCGTAAGCCATTTTTAAGGGTGATTATTTCTTGTTTGGACATTGTAAGTTGTATTGGAGTTTTTAGATGATTGATTTACATTGCTATCCTTCTTCAATCTGCAAGAGATCCTTCACTTCTTTTAAGGATGGCACAAGAGAATCAGTGTCATCCTTAAAAGAAGCGAAGAATCTCTTTTTGCAGCGAACAAAAATAACTTATTTTCAAATCATATCCTCTATTATGGGAATCTCGCCTTTATTGTCAATTCGTGACGCAACTATTTCTTTTGCGCAAAAAACTTTATTTGAAGAAATTAGCTTCAATTTATTTCCCAAAGACCGCATTTGCTTAATTGGGCGTAACGGTGTGGGCAAAACTACTTTAATGAGCGCCATTGTTGGCGATGTTGAATTTGATAAAGGCAAAAGATGGGTGGCTCCTAATTGTGTGATTGGCTACTTATCACAATCAGAACAAACAGAGCCAAATGTTACGGCCCTTGAATACATCATGTCAGCTTTGAACAAAGAAGATCAAAAATCTGGCGAAACCCATGATCACAAGGTTTATTTGGCTGATATTGTTTGTGAAAATTTACAAATAGATAAAAATTCCATCATGAAAAATCTCTCTGGCGGACAAGCCAGAAGAGTTAGATTGGCGCGCGCTTTGGTTTTAGAGCCAGATATTTTATTACTTGACGAGCCTACAAACCATCTTGATTTGGGTGTTATTGAATGGCTGGAAAATTATTTAAGCAATTACGCTGGCGCGCTTTTAACAATTAGCCATGATCGCAAATTTTTAGAAAATGTTTCAAATAAAGTTTTTTGGCTACGCAATCAAAATATCAAAACCAATCATCACGGCTATCGCAAATTTGAAGAATGGTCAGAGGGCATTCTTGAACAAGAAGAAAGAGAGATGAATAATTTATCTAAAAAAGTTTTGTTAGAAAGTGGTTGGTTGCAAACTGGCGTTACTGG
>CAMDRL010000160.1 GCA_945906835.1 Rickettsia typhi | reverse complement strand
CCAAATGTTACTTCGGATATTGCGTCATTATCTTTGAAGTCGGGAAATGCGGTAATTCTGCGTTGTGGTTCTGATAGTATTAATTCTTCAAAAATTTTGGCAGATATTTATCGCGAAGCTTTGGATAAATTTGCTTTAGATAAAGATGCAGTAATATTGGTTTCAAGCACTGAAAGAGAATATGTAAATCAACTTTTGAAGATGGAAGAATATATTGATGTTGTGGTGCCAAGAGGTGGAAAATCTTTGATTAAAGCGGTTATTGAGCATACAAAAATTCCAGTTTTTCGTCATCTTGACGGCAATTGTCACACTTACATTCACGAAAAAGCTGACTTTGAAAAAGCGCGCAAAATTGTGCTTAATGCTAAGATGCGGAGAGTGGGGGTTTGCGGTGCAACTGAATCACTTTTAATTGATAAAAAAATTGCTAAAAAAATTCTGCCTTTAATAACCGACAATTTAATTGAGGCTGGTTGTGAAATGCGTGGTGATGAATTTGCGGTGGAAATTGATGAGCGCATTAAACTTGCTGATGAGAAAGATTTTTATACTGAATTTTTGGATAAAGTTATTTCTGTAAGAGTTGTTAAAGATATTGATGAAGCGATTAAAAAGATTGGGATTTATGGCTCTTCTCACACTGAAAGTATTATTACGGAAGATAAAGTGGCGGCGGCTAAATTTTTGTCAAAAGTTAATTCTGCAATAGTTATGCATAATGCTTCAACGCAATTTGCTGATGGTGGTGAATTTGGTCTTGGTGCTGAGGTTGGAATTGCAACTGGCAAGATGCATGCTAGAGGGCCGGTTGGACTTGAGCAGCTGGTGACTTATAAATATGTGGTTGAGGCGGATTGTGGTTTGAGGAAGTAGTTTAGGGTTTGGAGTCCGTGTGGTCTACCGCCCCTAACCCCTCCTTATCAAGGAGGGGAACAGATCCGAGTTCGGTGATAAAGCATTCCCCTCCTTGATAAGGAGGGGTTAGGGGCTTTAGATTGAGGCGTTCGCTGTAAATAAATAAACCAAAAAATGGAAAAAAACTTAATAGAAAATCTTAGTAAAATTATCTCAAAACTTCCCGGTCTTGGACCAAGGATTGCTAAAAGAATAGTTCTAAATTTAGCCAATAACAAAGAAAAAACTTTGATACCACTAATTGAAAATCTTCAAGCTCTTCATGATAAAATTCACAATTGTGATATTTGTGGAAATTTAGATGAGGGAAGTATCTGTGCAATTTGTTGCAATCCAAATCGTGATGAATCCATTATTTGCATAGTTGAAGAAGTGGCAGATTTATGGGCAATTGAACGCGCTGAAAATTACAAAGGTCGTTATCATATTTTGGGTGGAAGTCTTTCAGCAATTTCTGGCAAAAGCATCGAAGATCTCAATTTGGAAAAACTTTACGCCAGATTAAAAAATCAGGTGCAGGAAGTTATTATTGCCACCAGCGCCACAATTGATGGGCAAACTACGGCACATTTTATTGCAGAAAGTTTGAAGGATTTTGATGTTAAGCTAACTCGTTTGGCTTACGGAATTCCAGTTGGAAGTGAGCTTGATTATTTGGATGAAGGTACAATTTCTATTGCCTTTAAAACCAGAAGTGAGTTTTAACATAAAATATTGTTTCATTATAAATTAATTCAAAATCACTTGTGGCTAGATCGTTGACTTTTATCTTGTTACACCTACCTTGAACGCAAACTTATACGAACAGCTTTTACAAAAATCTTACTTCAAAAATGGCAACCTCCAAACAAGAGCAGCTTTATAACGAAATCGTTGAATATTACAGCTTTGCAGATCGCTTGATTGCGGCTGTTCAAGATAGTTCTCATAAATTATCAGAGAAGCAATTCACCATCATTGAAGAAGTTGTGAATAAGCTTGAAGAATGCGCTGATCAATTAACTACACAATACATAGAATTCATCAAAAATGGTGAGTCAGAAAATACCACCGAATTAGTCAGAACGGCTTTAAATAAAATAATGGCTAAAGTTGAAGAATGTCAGAATAAAATTTTAATGTTGTACAATCTTGATGATTCATCAGAGCAAAAGTTAGCATAATATTAGGGTTTAATATGAAGCAAATCCAAGATGTTCTATCCTCTTTAAAATCAGATCTCAAAAAAATTGATGAAATTATTTTAAATTTTTCAGTTGGAAAATCTGCTTTAATTCAAGAAATTGCCCGTCATTTAATTTCTTCTGGTGGAAAAAGAATTCGCCCAATTATTGTTATTTTAGCTGCAAAATTATGCGGTAGTAAAGATGGCGATGTTGATTATTCTAATCTGGGAGCTGCTGTGGAAATGATTCACACTGCCACCTTGCTTCATGATGATGTGGTGGATAATAGCGAAATTCGTCGCGGCAAAAAAACCTCTAACGCAATTTGGGACAATAAAGCCAGCATTTTGGTTGGTGATTATTTATTTTCTGTAGCTTTTCAATTGATGGTTTTAAGCAAAAATTTGCAAGTGCTTGATCTTTTAGCTAAAACTTCCAGTACCATGGCAGATGGCGAAGTGATGCAGCTGGAAAATTCTTCTGATCTTGACATTTCTCAAGATAAATATTTTGAAATTATTTTTGGAAAAACTGCGGTGCTTTTTTTGGCATCAGCAGAAGTTGGGGCTTTGGTGAATAATAGAAGTGTGGAAGAAATTTTAGCTTTAAGAGAATTTGGTAAAAATTTGGGAATCGTGTTTCAAATAGTTGATGATATGCTTGATTATTCTTCAAAAGAGCAGGTTTTGGGCAAAGATTTGGGTAATGATTTTTTTGAAGGTAAAGTTACTTTGCCAATTATTTTGACTTACCAAAAAGCTGATTTGGAAGATAAAAAAATAATTAAAGATTTGTTTGATAAAAACCTAATGTCTTCTGAAAAAAATCAGGAAGATTTTGCGGTGATTCTGAAATTGATTGAGAAATATCAAGGCTTGGAAATGTCTGGAAAAACGGCTTTGAATTATCATGAACAGGCGTTGAAGAGTTTGTCGCTTTTTGCTGATTGTGAAGCGAAAGATGGTTTGGTGGTGATTCTTGATTATGCAATTTCAAGAATATTTTAGTTTAAATGACACCAAGTTTTACGAACAGTGTCATAGGCTTTGTAAGATATTAAATCATTCGA
>CAMDRL010000159.1 GCA_945906835.1 Rickettsia typhi | reverse complement strand
GTTAAAATTTAAAAAGGAATTTCATTTTCGGAAGCATCTTTGTGCTCTAAACTCTTTAAAGTCTGCCTCATAAATTTAATTGAGGTTTCTAAGTCTTGATAGCTATATAGAAATTTTTGATCATTTTTATAAAATTTTCCCGTAAATTTATGATGAATTTGATGTCTTATGTTCGTGTGTATAGAGTGTTTTTTGTTATTCCCTTCTTTTTCTGTATGATAATTTGCTTCTTGTTTTTTAGCTTGAAAAAAGTTTGTATCAAATGATTGAATTGATTTGCCTTTGTTGCCAGTTTTGCACATTAGTAATTCGTAAAGATCATTATGATATTCTTCCGTTGCTAGATCAAACGCCACAAAATTAACCTCATTTGCAGAAATATAGTCATCTTCGTTTAATAAAAATTCTTCTTTGTGGATTTCATCTGGGTTTTTATCTTTTTTGACGACATTTATTTTCACATTTTGGTTACACAAAGCTTGTTTAACAAAGATTGGAGAGTGTGTAGTTAAAATAATTTGAGATTCTTTTGAAAATTCAAAAAGAATTTTTATGAACTCATCTTGTAGTTTTGGATGAAGATGAAGCTCTGGCTCATCAATTAAAATAATTAAATTTTTTTCACTTTGTTTTGCTAAATAACACGAATATAGCAAAGAAAAAATACTTTCATAACCAGAGCCAATTTTATCCAACTCAAGCTGAATATTATTTTCAGTTTTTGAAGCAAAAAAAGCTGAACTAAAAGGTTTTAAGTTATTTAGGAAGTTTAGCTTTATTTGATGATTTGAAATTTGTTTAAATTTTTCTACAGCCTCTGCTAAAAAATTATTTTCAATTTTCTTTTTACTTTTTTTATCTGCTTCAATTTCTTCTATCGCCTTGTTGATAATATCGTTAGCATCTTTCTCTTCGGTTTTTGAATTTATTAACTGAAAATTAAAATCATCCATCAGCCTATCGAAGCGAGTTTTGTTGAATGTTCCAGACTTTGTTTGATAAAAACGATTTTTATCTAAATACAAAACATCAAGAGCATCATATCTTGATGTTTGAGAAAATGGGTTGCTTACATTTACACTTAATTTTGGATTATAATCTTTATCTTCTTTTATCTTTGGAATATATTCTCTGTTATATGTTGTAATTTTTGATAAATATTTTTTAACAGATTTTTCTTTTATTTTGCCCTTAAAATAAAAACCACTTCCACAAAATGTTTTTTGTCCAATTATATCTTTTACTTCAAAATCTTTATTTGACAAAACCGATATTTCGCAATCTTTTTCGATAGCATTTAAATCATCAATATCAAAGGTTTCAGACTTATATTCAAGTAACGATAGTGCAATTGCATCAAGTAAATTAGTCTTTCCACAACCATTTTCAACAGCAAAAATTGTCAGTCCACTTCCTACATTTTTGTAGTCCGGAATTGCAAAGTTATTAAAATCAAACTCTTGGTAGTTACGAAAATTTTTTATCTCAATTTTTTTGATAAACATTTTTAATCTCCAATCTTTAATTAACTTTTTTCAATTTTACCGCCAACGCCTTTAAATTTTTCAACAAAAGCTACAATTTTTTGGAATACATTCTGTTTTTTTGCTAAATAATGCGAGTTCAACGGACTCATTTTTGGCAAGATAGCATTCAGTTCTGTGCCGTTATCACTAGCGAATTCGCGTTTGATCGAAGTAGCAATGTAACGCCTTGCAGCTTCTTCATTTAGATTTTCAGAACTAATCAGCTCCTCAGCCTCGCGCAATTGTTCTGCTTGAGCAAATTTGTAAAAAGCATCAATCACGCTGGCTTTATCTCCAATCTTATCAAGATCGGTTTGATTTATGAAATCGACCAACAAACTCTCTTTTGCGCGGTTTCCTAGACTAGCTCGAATCATGCGCCGCATATTTTCAACCAATGCAATTTTATCTTTAACTTTTTTGTTATTCTCAAAAATCTGCTCTAAAATGTAATCCAAATTGATTTCTTGGGATTTTAGCAAATCAACTTCAAACACCACATCATCCCAATCTATAACCGATTTTTCTTTTTCATCGCCCGCTTTCTCCTTGCGTAGCCAATCTTGGATATCGTTATAGGCTGAGCGGTAATCCTGAATTTTGCGCTGTGCTGGTATTTTGATTTTCTTAAGAGAATCAAAATCATCATCACTTAAATGGTGCTGTGCTTTGAATGCCTCAACCGCCTCTGTGTCATTCATATCAAGGTTTTGCATAACTTTAAGGCTTACAAATTCATCATAATTTTGAAGCACATTTTCTACTCGCAAATATTCGCCAAACAATTTAGCAAAAGCTTTTTTGTCCGCTTCTTTTTCGATCATTTCAGGATTTGGGAAGCACTGTTCTAATTCTGTAACAACATCCATAAAACCGCGTCTTGCTTCGCCAGTTGTGGAATCGGTGAAGCCATCCATATATTCTTTATAACTTTTTTCCAGCACCACATTTTTGGTGTTTTTATCACCAAATAAAGTGATAGCATCAACTGTAGCTTGCTCTAAATCACGAAAAGTGACAATATTTCCAAAAGTTTTAGTAGCGTCATAAATTCGGTTCGTGCGTGAATAAGCCTGCAACAAACCGTGGTAACGCAAGTTTTTATCGACGAATAAAGTGTTAAGAGTTGGGGCATCAAAACCCGTAAGGAACATTCCAACCACAATCAACAAATCTATTTCTTTGGATTTGACGCGCTTAGCTAAATCGCGGTAATAATTTTCAAAACCTTTACTATCAACGCTGAAATTGGTTTTAAAGAAAGCGTTATAGTCGCTAATTGAGGAGCTTAAAAATTCTTTGGCACTACTATTCATTGCTGATACATCAAAACTTTCATCTTGAATTTCACCTACCGCATCTTGCTCTTCATTGGCAGAGAATGAAAAAATAGTCGCAATTTTTAACGGCTTATCGCTGTTTTTCTGTATGTTATTTAGAGTTTCGTAATAAAGTTTGGCGGCATCAACGCTATTAACAGCAAACATAGCATTGAATCCTTTATCTCCTCCCTGCAAGCGATGGGTTTTATAACGAAAATTGTTTAAAATATACCCCGATATTTCGCGAATGCGTTCTGGATGAAGCAAGGCTTGTTTATTTTCTGCGGCACTCAACTTTTTATCATCTTGTTCGCT
>CAMDRL010000158.1 GCA_945906835.1 Rickettsia typhi | reverse complement strand
TGATTAGAATTGATCGTAGCTTGATAGTTTTACCTTTATTTGAGGAAGCGGTAAGAATTCATCAACTTGAAGGAAGTGTTGAATTTGAGAATGGCAATTGGGAAATATTAAAGCATTTCGTTAAAGAAAATAATTTTGTTGCCATAGTTTCTACAATTTGCCTTGATAAAAATGATAGTGATTTAGTGGTTAAAAATCTATCTCAACTTTTCCCAAAAATGAGCTATTCGATTGCCTTACGCAGCGGTCAAATGATTAAACCGATAGTACAAGATTTTATTAATGCTGTTAACGAAGAAGCTAAGGGCTGGAATTATTCTATATCAAAATCGTAATCTTTAGCAATATCAATTCACTCTCCAAAAAAATTGTCATGTTGAGAGAAGCGAAACATCTCTTGAGTCTTGATGCTAAGTGATAACTACTCAAAAGGCTTTCAAAAAAAAACTTGCTCACAAAGAAAATTACCGCTAATTAAACTATTGATTTTTTTAATTTTAATTATGATACCATGAATTCCGCGCTAATCCTAGAAAATTTAACCAAATTAGATAACATATGTAGATTTGTTTTTATCCTAGAAACAAAGTTCTCTACTAATCAAAAATTATCATTATCCTTAAAAATAATTAGATCTAAACTTAGAGAATCGTTGATAGATCTAACTTTCGATATTCAGAAAAAACTTGAAATCATGCATTTCAAAAATCAATCCTTAGAAAAAACTACAAGTAAGATTGAAAATGCATTCTGCCAACTTGAAGACTTATTGATTCAAACAGAAATTAAAGATTATGATTTATTAAAAAGAGACATACAGAACCTTATTTTATTTATGAAAATTTATGAAAATCAGATTAGCTTGATTTCTTTACTTAAGGACGAGGTAGAATTAAAAAATCTAAGAGAAAGAATGTTAGAAATAGTTTCTGAGAGGTTTAGCTAAGATGAGTAAATCAATTCTCATGAGATCCTTATCTACGGCAAGAAAACATTTTGTGAACTCTTCGGCATTTACCTTTCTTTCTGAATGCTCTAAACAAAGTCCAGAGATTGATATGACTTCATCTATATCAATCTCCCCCCCACCAAACAGTTTCGCAAAAAGAATATCATCTGATGATTTGATTTATGGTATAAGCAGGAATTTATCAAAAGGTTTGTCTAGTGGAGATCCTGAAAGTTTAGATTCTGTAAAAAGATTTTTTAATAAATATGGTGTAGCTTGTAATCAAAATAATGTTTCATTAAATCCTGGTATATTGGCATCTGTAGCCAAAACTTACGATATATTAGGACTAAAAAAATCTGGAAAAGTTATTGTCCCCACCCCAACATTTGGATACTACTTTCAACAATTTAAAGATGAGGGGGTTGACTTTGAAATCCTTCCCACAAAAAAAGAAGATAACTTTCTAATTGATGCTGATAGACTAGATAGCCTTATTGGCGAGACTAAAGCAAAAACTTTATTATTATGTTATCCAAATAATCCAACTGGCGTAGCTCTACCTAAACATAATGCTGAAGCTATAGCCAATATTGCAAAAAAAAGAGATATTTTTGTTATTTCCGATGAAGTATTCATTGGAAATAATCTTTTGGATAGAGATAAGCATTGTCCTATAGCTTCAATTGATGGGATGTTAGAAAGATCTTTAACTCTAACCAGTATTTCTAAAATGATGGGTTCTCCAAATATTAGAACTGGAATATGTGTTGGACCAGAAAGAATAGTATCTCGCTTTAAATTATTAGGCGGCTATCCAGCATTGGATCAAAAAATAATTACCACCGCCCTCGAAGAAACTGAAGAAAATTCACAATATCTTGAAAATGACAGACAAAAATATCTAAGCAATATAGCTCTAATCAAAGATCGAGTTTCTGACTTAAATAATAGGCTTAGATCTAAGTTTCCAGAAGATGGTGAGGATAAAATTTTTGTTAAACCATTCATTGAAAATCCTGAAGCGGGAAATGTTTATCTATTAGATTTTTCTGGTTTAAAGGGAAAAATGCATGACAGAAGTGTGATGAATACTGGTCTTGATGTGGCAAAATGGTTATTAAAAGAAGCTTCAGTTGGTACAGTTCCAGGAGAATGTTATGCGTTTGATGAAAAAGAAATGTTGGTCAGAATTGCGCTTGGACACCCTCAAGAAGAAATTAATAAAGCCTTTGACAATATGTGTGAAGCTGTAACAAAAATTCATCTTGCTCCTAAGCACTTACCAAAAGTCTCTTCTAATGATTCCAGAGACATAACAATATAAATTGAATGAAAATCATCCTCTGCCTCAACCAAGACATCCACTCCGTAACCGCGCTAAACCTGCTTTTCCCTCATTTAAAAAATCACCAAGTTAAAATTATCTTATCACAAAAAGTGGGGAAAGTTGATAACTTGCCTTTGGAATTACAGAATTTAAGGCAGTTTGAACAAGGTGATTTATTGTCTTTATTTCAAAAAATTGATGAATCAAAAATTAACAATTTTGAACAATCAAAAAAGTTTTTTACTTTTAAACAAATTGCTCAATTTTTTCAGTCAGAAATTTCTTTTTATGGCAATATAAATTCTGAAATTGCGCTTAATGATTTTAAAGAATTTGCACCTGATTTGATTATCTCCATTCGTTTTGGTCAGATTTTTAGAGAGCAAATAATTAGTATTCCTAAACATGGAATTATTAATTTACATTCTGGAATTTTGCCGAATTTTCGTGGTATTATGCCAAGTTTTTGGGCGATATTAAATGGTGAATCGCAAATAGGAACAACGCTGCATTATATTGAGAATACTGGCATTGATACTGGTTCGATAATTGGGTTTTCTTATTTTACTCCCAATAAAAACCTTTCGCTGGTTTTTAATATTAATAAAATTTATGAAGGTGGATGTAATTTATTAGTAGACAATTTGGATAAAATATTATCTGGTTCAAAAATAAATTCGTTACAACAAAGTAACTTGGAGGGGAAATATTTTTCTTATCCTCAAGATGCGGATATTAATAGATTTCTTGATATTGCACCTTTAACAAAAGAAGAAGATATGGCGTGGATGTTAGAAAGATGGGGTTCTAAAAATTAATTCTTGGTCTAGTCGGCATTTGCAATGCCGACTTGTGTTTGTTAAAAATTATAAAAGTTATAAAATC
>CAMDRL010000157.1 GCA_945906835.1 Rickettsia typhi | reverse complement strand
TGTTTACCAAATCACAAAAATTTACAAACTTGCTAAGAAATTTACTAAAAATTAATCGAATTTGACTCAAAAAAATAACAAAATTTCTTAGTTTTTTGGGTTGTGAAAATTTTTTAGCTTAGGTTTTTTAGAAAGTTAGATTTGTAACGACTCCATTAACCTCCGTCAACCCTTGTTTTCTGCCTTCAGATTCTCTGACGACATAGGCTACTAAACCACAGCCTTTATAAGTTTTGGTTTAGATTGATGAAGAAGTCAAAAGATTTTAGACAGGTTCTAAGGAATATTAATAGTAAGCTTGTAACAAAATAGACCACACAATGAGGTTGCATAAAGATAGAAAGCGTATTTTACTTAAACCCAGTTGCGATCATATTCTGGAGCATTTTCTGAAAGTGGTTCAGAAGGAATTTCAGCGTAAATTTCGTCATTCATTTTAATCACAACTTTTCCAGTATTAGTCACAATTCCAATCACCGCAAAATCCAATCCCCATTTTTCGAAAATCTGACGGGCAAATTCTTCTTTTTCTGGTTTCAAAACCATTAACATTCTTTCTTGGCTTTCTGAAAGCATAATTTCATATGGCGTCATACCAGTTTCTCTTTGTGGAACATTTTCTAAGTTCAACTCAATTCCTGTGCCGCCCTTTCCTGACATTTCAAATGAAGAAGAAGTCAAGCCGGCAGCGCCCATATCTTGAATCGACAAAATTGCATCTGATTGCATTAATTCTAAACAAGCTTCAAGTAAAAGTTTTTCTGTGAATGGATCTCCAACTTGTACTGTTGGTCTTTTATCTTCATCACCTTCTTTAAATTCATCAGAAGACATTACAGCACCGTTAATTCCGTCGCGTCCAGTTTTTGAGCCAACATAAACCACGCTTGCACCAATTTGTGAAGCTGCGGAATAAAATATTTTATTAGAATCAGCCACACCAACGGTCATGGCATTTACAATAATATTGCCATTGTAGCTTTTATCAAAAGTAACCTCACCGCCAACAGTTGGCACCCCAATACAATTGCCGTAACCACCAATTCCCGAAACCACACCATTCACCAAATGTTTAGTTTTAGCATGATCAATGTCACCAAAACGAAGTGCATTCAAATTTGCCACAGGGCGCGCACCCATTGTAAACACATCGCGCAAAATTCCCCCAACTCCCGTTGCCGCACCTTGATAAGGTTCAATAAATGACGGATGATTATGACTTTCCATTTTAAACACCACCGCTTGACCATCACCAATATCAATCACCCCAGCATTTTCCCCAGGCCCGCAAATCACCCACGGCGCAGTTGTGTGCATGGTCTTCAACCATTTCTTGGTTGATTTGTAAGAACAATGCTCTGACCACATGGCAGAAAAAATTCCAAGTTCAGTAATAGTAGGCTCGCGCCCTAAAATACCTAAAACTTTTTGATATTCTTCTTCAGTTAGATTGTGATCTTTTACAAGTTGCGGAGTGATTTTTATTTCTTTCATGTTTTTAATTTTAATTATTTAAAAAACTCTTTTTACCAAAGAGCTTTTTTGTCGTTAAGTAATAATGGATAGAAAATTTACAATTTCTCTAAAATCTCATCAGGAAAAACATAATTCCCCGTAACCATTTGCACATCATCGCAATCTTCCAAAGTATCAATCATTTTCATTAATTTTTGCGCCTGATCTAAATCAGAAACTTCCACAGAATTTTTTGCTTTCCAATCTAACTTCGCTGAAATTGGATCTTTAAATTTAGCAATCAAAGCATCACGAACCGCAGTAAAACTATCAGGCTGAGTAATTACCACATGCACATTTTGCGAAGATTCAACCTCCCCAGCACCAGCTTCCAAAGCCGCTTCAAACATTTCTTCTTCTGATGCAACTTTACCATCAAATTGAATAACTCCAACTCGATCAAACATAAAACCAACCGAACCAGTTTCACCCAAAGCTCCACCCGATTTTACCAAAGTACTGCGAACTTCACTAGCTGTGCGATTACGATTGTCAGTCAAAGCCTCAACAATAATAGCAATACCACCAGCCGCATATCCTTCGTAACGAATTTCCTCAAAATTATCACCCTCTAAACCAGAAGTAACTTTCTTAATTGCTGCATCAATACGATCTTTCGGCATGTTATTTGTACGCGCCTCAATCAAAGCATTTCTTAATCGAGGATTGTAATTGGGATCAGGATTACCAGTCTTAGCCGCAACCGTAACCTCACGCAAAATTTTAGTAAATCGCTTAGCTCTTTTAGCGTCTTGCGCACCTTTACGATGTTTAATATTTGCAAATTGTGAATGACCTGACATGTGAAATTTTGTTTTAGAAATTAATCACCAATAATACCGCCTAACTTAATCGAATAAATTTTATCCGCAAGTCCTGTAATATCATTAACTTCAACCACCACAGCACATAAAGTTGCCTCACCTTGCGCTGGTGTCATTTTATCAAATTTCCTTTTATAAACAAACATTTGCAAAGGCACTGATTTTTCCATACCAATCACCGAATCATAATCTCCACACATTCCAGCATCAGTTTGATAAGCCGTTCCACCTTTCATAACATGACAATCAGCAGTTGGAATATGAGTATGGGTTCCAACCACCGCACTCACCTTGCCATCCAAAAACTTCCCCATCGCCATTTTTTCAGAAGTTGCCTCAGCGTGAAAATCCACAAAAATTGCATCAACATCCTTCTTCAACTGATGTTTTTTAATAATCCTATCCACCTCTTCAAATGGACATCCAACATGATATTTAATAAAAACCTGACCCAGTAAATGAATCACCAAAACTTTACGCCCGTCAGCAGTAACAAAAACTCTTTCCCCAACTCCGGGGGCAGATTTAGGAAAATTTGCTGGACGCAAAAGCTTCTTAGATTCACCAATAAAACTCACCACTTCTCTTTGATCCCAAATATGATCACCACCAGTCAACACATCAATACCAGCAACAATAAATTGATTGTAATTATTCTTATTAATACCAAACCCACCAGAAGCATTGTCGCAATTTACAATCGTAAAATCAATTTGATGCTCAGCCTTAATCTTAGCAATATTTTCAATCACAACCTTACGCCCAATACTTCCTACAACATCACCACAGAACAGAATTTTCATTTTAATTACACTAATTTTTTTACTATAACAAATCTAAAATCTTTAGATATGGTATAGATTTATTTTTACGCACCATC
>CAMDRL010000156.1 GCA_945906835.1 Rickettsia typhi | reverse complement strand
TTCTGCCAGAATAAGGGCAACAAGCAACGCCGTTGTTAGCTTTTTCTAATTCATAGAAAAGTTTTAGTTTTAGGCGATTCTCGTAACTATTTTTCTTACTTAAATTTTTTAAATCTTTCTCCAAAATCTCATTTTCTTTTTGATTGTCGCCTTGTTTCTTTTCTATCTCGCGTTTTTCGTCTTTGCTAATTTTTAAATCCCTTGCCAATTCAATTGTAATTTCTGACGGATTGCCATTTTCTTTAATCAAGGAATTAACAACCTTGCGTAATTGATTTAGTGCAACATGGACTGTTGGATTTGCAATTTTGCCAAAATCAATTTCTTCTTTTGCGCCATATTTTACTGGAACTGTTGATGCCTGAAGAACTCTGCCGTAGTAATCAAGATGATCTTGAATTTCACCAAATTCTTTTTTGCTGTGATGAAAGCCTAAATTTTTAATTGCTTCATCATAGCGGCAGTTTTTTTCTTCAATTTCGGCAACAAGTTTTTGTAATAATTCTTTCGATAAATTTCCAACGCCGCTTTTGAAATTATTTGGAGTAACTTTTTTGATTTTTAAAGCCTGTTCTTCGCTTAATTTCCAATCATTTAAAGCTTTTTGATAAATTAAATTCTCATCTTCTGAATCTAATAAAAACTCAACAATTTCATCTTGTTGATTCAATGAAAAACTGCGCCATTTCTCACCGAAATATTCTTGATCTTTTAAAAAGATTTCGGTTGCGTTTCCGTCAAATTTGTCTCGTTTGCCACCTTCAAAATTAAATTTAAATTCATCAGCCCCAAAACCAATTTGTTTTCTAAGAGATGAAAAATTGACCGATTTTTTCTCATGCAAATATTCAACAAGTTTCCTTTTTTGTTGTGCGTCTAGCAAAATTTCTTCGCGGTTATTTTTGATGATTTTTAGATTATTAATTTCTGATAAAATTCTAAATTTTTGATAACTTGGAAGTCCTAAATAAGCTCTTGGCAAGCCTTTTGCTTTTGAATTTTTTTTATTGGAATTTAAGTAATTCTCAAAAGCTTGATTAGCCCAATTTGGTAAGGAATTAAATTTGTTAATAAATTGACAAACTCCTTTTTCTTGCGCAGCCAAAGGTCTTTGGTCAAAAATTATTTTTCTAATTTCTTGCCAGTTTTCTTCGCTGAGTTTTTGAATTTGGAATTGTGATTTTTTAATTTCATCAAACTCATTTTCATACATATCGCGAGTTGGATAAAGTCCTGATTCATCTGGTTTGGCACGAGTTGTTAGCTCTTTTAAAATTCGTTCTTTGTAAAAAAACTCGCCTAAAGTTCTTGAACTTGTTTCAATAATTTTTTTAGCCAAATATTCTTGATTTTTTTTTGTTTCACTAGGTTTTTTGTCTTCGGCAACTTGCTCTTTGCGATTACTCTTAAAGCCTCTTCTTTGACCCAAATGAAAAATTGCTCTTGCCAATTCAGAAGGACTTAAAGCTTCGTCAAGTGCTTTGGATCTTAATTCATAAGGATTTAGCGATTCTAGTTTTTTGCGCCCAATCTCATCTTTTGGCATTAATTCAAAACGAATTAAACAATTCATCAGTTTTGATTTTCTTGCTAAAAAGCGATCGCGACGACGACGCATTCCTCTGGCATCTCTTCTTGCAACTGCTAAAGGCGTTCCATCTTTTGGATTTCTACCGTCTGAAAAAATTCTTACCCCTGCATCTAAAATTTTGTAAGGTTGATTTTCTTGATTTAAAGCCAGCATTGCCCAGCCAATTGAGTTGGTTCCTAAATCTAACCCCAATCTATATTTCTGAGAATTTTTGTTTGGCATAAGTTGTTTCTGATTTAATTGTGAAAAGATGGGTTGATTTTTAGAAAAAAGCTGAAATTATTAAAGAACCAATTTGCTCTTATGGGAATTTGCAGTCAAGCTGGTAACATGTGTCTTTTTCAAAAAGACGCATAAAATTTGAGGCAAGCCTACGGGCTTGCCTTTTTTATTGGAATTTTATTCTTCAAAATACTTCAAAACATATTCACAGCGTTTATTTATCACTTCGATAACTTTCTCAAACATTTTCGATTTAATTCCCACTTTTTCTAATTCTATTTTTAATTCCGCAGCTTTTTTTGGAAGTTTGGTGGCAAAGGTTTTTAGGTCTTTGTTTAGGCTTGATTTGGCGGTGTTGGTGCTTGGGACAATGCTGTGCCAATGTCTTAGAGGTAGAGGTTTAGTTTTGTAAGTAGAGCCAATTTTCATTGCCATCTTGTTGTCAATTGGATAGGCGGAAGTGCAAACTAAGTCATAAAGAGGCGCAAATTTTAGTCCGTTTTCTAAATGTAAAAAAGAAAAGTTTTTACCGTGGGCGTCGCAATTTCCTATTAGGTAATTAAAAATAACCGCGTGAATGAATTGTAATTTATCGCGCGCTGGATGAATGCTGTGATTTTCAATTAATTGTAAAGATTTGGCAATGCTGGGTCCGCCATGTGATTCATATTTTTTCTCTGGCATGATTGCTAGAGCCTGACAAAAATCTTCTTGATGAATGCGCGTAACTTTGCCTTTGGAATCTATGCTGCGATCATAGCGACGAACTAATAAATAAGGATCTTTTTTAGAGAATTTTAACAATACTTTAGCGACATCTAAGCCAATTTTTTCCGCTAATTTCATGCAGAAAAATTCATTGTAAGGCAAATCGTCCCAATGTGGATTTGATGGTTTTAAAATGTGAGTGCTGGGCTGATCGCTTATTTGATGAGGAAATAAATCTTTTTTTTCATCAAAAAAAACGGCTAATTTGCTTTGTGCTCCTGCCAAAGAAAGCCTAATTTTACTTTTTTTGCTTGCTAAAAGTGGACTAATTGGAAGTTCTTTTTTGATAATTCTATCAAGCTCATCTTCGCTTAAAGGCGAGTTTGGAGTTTTGCTTTGAGTGACTGGTTTTGCAGAATTAATTATTTCTATTGCGCCAGCGCAATCTCCACCAACAATTGAAAGCAATGCAAAAGGATTTCTTTCAGATTCACCAAGATTTTTTGCTAATAATTCTCTTTGATATTCATCTGGTAAAAGGGCTGAAAAAAATGGTTCAACAACCCTGTGTTCAAAAGGTTCTGGCTGTAATGGCAATGAGATGGAAAGAGGCTTTGCTTTTGCTGATTTTAGATAATTTGAATCGTAAGTAAAAATAGTTTTTCCGCTTAACTCTTGTTCGTAAGTTCCAATAAAAATTTTAT
>CAMDRL010000155.1 GCA_945906835.1 Rickettsia typhi | reverse complement strand
ATTTTTTTTGATAAATTTACTTTCCCACAGAATTAAAACAAACATTGAAACTATTGTAATAAAGACTGCTCCAAGCGTGAAATTATCCAATATATTTTGCAGCTCTGTAAGCAATGATTGCAAGTCATGATGCTGAAAATTTATGTAAGTTTCAGGTTCTGCATCATAGCCAAGCCCATGAGGAATTTGTTTTAGAACTATTAGTAAGCCTATTCCCGCCAACATTCCCTTAATTACTGAAGAAGGAAAATAATAGGCGATGGTGCCAAGTTTTAAATAGCCACAAATTATCTGAATAATTCCCATGATAATTACAGCTAATAAAAATGCCTGCCATGATCCAAGTGCGGTAATATATCCAAGCACCAACACCGCAAGTCCAGCAGCTGGGCCGCTTACACCTAAAGGTGAGCCACTTAATGCACCAACCACAATACCGCCAACAATACCAGCAATAATGCCAGCAAAAAGAGGCGCGCCAGAGGCAAGGGCAATTCCAAGGCAAAGTGGAAGTGCCACGAAAAATACAACTAAACTTGCAGACAAGTCATATTTAAGATTTTGAGCAATTGTTTTCATGATTTTTAAAATAAGGTTAACTTGAAGAAGTCAATCTGCTAGAGATTCTAAAACAACTTCAGGATGAAACAGAGATGGTGCCTATTGCTTGTCCCAACTTCCGTCATCCTGAAATTGTTTCAGGATCTTTAGTTTAAAACCAGTTCAACTTCTTGAATTGGTTTGGCAATAAGCAATTTGGCTAAGATAAATCTGGGGGAGGCGTAAAAACAGGAGATATAAAATTTAGTAAAGAAAAGCTATCAACAGCTTCTTTTTTTAGTTTTGTGATTAGTAGTTTTTTTGATATGCTGTTAAGAGCTAAATATTCTAATCCACAAGATTCTCTTTCGTCATCTGCATTATCTGAAAATCTTTCCTCAGATAATTTGTCATTTAATGAAGTATTGAGATCTAAGGCTTCTTCTGTTTTAAGATCAAAAGAGCTGGTAATGGAATTTTGTGAATTCCACAGCAATCCAATGGCAATCAATATAAAAATTATCTTCTTCATTGTTTGAATTTGATTAGGAAATATCAATAACTTTGGGGAATGCTTGCAATATAGTTTTTTGAATTAAAAATTTCAAGTGACAGTTTTTAACCGCTGGTTGAGAGAAGTCGAGACCAACGGAAGGTTCCTTCTTCAATGTAAAATCAAAGCAGAAACCGTCCTATGGTTTCGACTACACTCAACCAAAGGTTAAGTTAATTATTAAAAAACATCGCCAAAAACTTCATTCCACAAAATAAGGTCAAAAAGGCAATCATTCTTTTCAACAGCTGATCATTAATTTTTAAATGAGCTCTATACCCAAATTGAATAGAGATAAAAACTGGAATTATAACCCACCAAATATCACTCATGAAATCTGGTTTTATCTGGTCTTGAATAAATAGTTGAATGATTCTTGGTATGTTAAAACAAACAAAAAACATTGCCATTGTGGTGCGTAATTCTGACTTATTTTTAAAATCTTTTTGCAAGGCATTAATAACAAATGGACCACCAATACCAAAGGCTCCATGTGATATTCCGCCAATTAAAAGTAATTTATTTTTAAAGAATTTTGGTAAAACTATTTTGTCAAAAAAGATAATTTTGGCGGCAAGAAAAATTAATAATAAACCAAAAACAAAAGATAAGATTCTTGAGTCATAGGTGCTAAAAATGAAAGCGCCAATAATTGTTCCAGCTAAACAATAAGGTATTGTTTTGATTAGAATTTCTTTGTTAAAAGATTTGAAGTCTGTGTAGGCAATATATGCGCTAGAGCAGGTTCCAATGTAAAGTCCAGCTATAACCATTTGTTTAATATCTATAAAAAACCCTAGTAAAGAATAAGCTATAAGTCCACCACCAAAACCAACTATGCTTTCAATAAAAAAGCCAAAAGAGAAAAATGTTGCGATTAAGATTGCGATTAACATAAAATGCTGGGTTTGAGGCTTAAAAAAGTAAGTCTCGTTTTTAAAAAATATAATTCAATTAAATGAAAAAGTTTTTTTTAATCTTATTGTTAATTTTTCCTGCGGAATCTTTTTGTCAAGATTCTTACTTTCAAGGTTTGTGGCCAAATCTTGTTAATAAAGAATATAATGTTGATGAGCCAATGTTTTCTAACAGAATTGTTTCCGATGTTAACTTAGATCGTCGATATAATTCAACAAACAGAGAGGATGAATATAACGATACTGCAATAGTTGCTAGACTTTCTTCTAAGATAAAATTAAATAAAAACTTTGCTCTTAACGGAAGATTTAGCCTTAACAGAATGTCTACAGCTGATGAAGATGGTAGAAGAAACGATTCTTCAGATGGAGGTGTTGACAGAGCTTTTGAAAATAGTGGAATTGCAATTAGAGAATTAAATTTAAGTTATGCTAAAAAAGATGTATCCTTGGTTGCTGGAAAATTTACGCCTGACTTTGGCACTGCTTGGCGTTGGGGCAGGGGAATTTGGTCAAATGATTTAGCTAACAATTACAGGCAAGGTGAAAAATTAGGTTTGGGTGGAATTTATAAAATGGGCGATAAGCAAAAAACTGGTCGATATAATTTTGGTTTTTCTGCTTTTACCAATGATCGAAAAAATCTTGATAATTCGTTAATTAATAAAAGAGATTCTAATCATAAATATGACGCTAAGCCAGGAGATACAAGATCTTTAGAGTCTTATGTGGCATCACTAGATATTAATTTTGATTTTAAAAATAACGAAGAATTATCTTATCATTTTGCTTATTTAAACTTGGCAGTAAATGAAAGAGTTAGTCAAGTTACTCCAACAAAAATTGACGATCAAAAAGGTTTTGTGGCTGGCGGTAAATATCGCTATCCCATAAATGATAACTTTCTTTTTGATGGTTTGTTAGAATATGTTGATATGAAGAATGTTGATGGAGATTCGGATATTAATGAAAAATATTTTAATGCCAGTCTTGTTGGAGAAATCTATCAAAATTGGAATACAACTTTAGCTTTTGCAAATCGCAAAAATATTGAAATAGATCAAAATGGTTTTGATCAAAATTTATCTGAAATTTCTTTTGGTTATAAGTTAAATAAGAATCGTTTTTTTGATCAGCTGTTGTTACAAGTTGGTTATAAAAATTCGCGCACTAATTATAAAACAAGCTTAGATGTACAAAATAGTTATGGTGTTTTGGCTCGTTATATAAAGTCGTTTTAGCTCTATTA
>CAMDRL010000154.1 GCA_945906835.1 Rickettsia typhi | reverse complement strand
TAGGGCATTCTTGGTTATGATTTTATTCTTTGTTCTTGGAATGTTATTTGGGTTTTTGGTTTTTTCGCAAAAGATGATTAGTAAATCGATTAGTAACTTTAAGGATCGTCGTAGGCTTCAAAAACTGGAAAAGGCTGGTAAAAATATTTCTACTTCAAGCTAGTTAAATCAACCGTCTGACTGCTTTGCAGTCATCCACCCTCTTTTGCAAAGAGGGCTTTACCGCTTTTAGCCCTCTTTGAAAAAGAGGGTGGATCAATCGCGTCAGCGATTGAGACGGGTGATTTAACCAGTTTAAACATAAGACAAAATAATTCCCAAAACCTCTCAATCAATTCTTGATTTAAAACTTTCAGCAAATAATATAGTCCACATCTCATCTTTAATTACTGTGTTCTTTTACTCTTCAACAGTAAATATTCTAACTAAAATTACTAATTTAAACCTTAACCAAACTAAATATGGCAAGTAATCTGACTGTAATGGGCAATAAAGAAATTTTGCTGGTTGCTGAAAATATCGCTCATGAAAAAGGCATCACACCTGCAGAAGTTGTAGGCGCCATGGAAGAAGGCATCAAACTTGCCGCAAAGAAAAAATATGGTACTCACTTAGAAATTGACTGCAAAATTGATAAAAAATCTGGTCAAATTAAGTTATTTAATAATCTTCAAATTGTTGCCGATGATTCCATTGAAGGTTTTGATGTAAGAACTCACATCACTTTAAAATACGCTAAGCAAGAAGATAAAAATGCTGAACTTGGCGGTTTCATAGTTCAAGAACTTCCTCCAATCGACTTAAACCGAGTGGTTGCCCAAGTTGCTAGAAATGAAATTATTAAAAAAGTTAAAGAAGCTGAAAAAAATAAAGAATATAACGAATTTAAAGAACGCATTGGCGATATTGTTAGTGCTTCTGTTAAAAAAGTTGGTCTTAAAAATATCGTTATGGAAGTTGATGGTTACGAAGCTGTTATTCATGAAAGCGGTCTAATTCCAAGAGAAAATTTCCGCGTTGGTGATCGCATGAGAGTTTATGTTGAAGATGTTAGAAAAGAGCCGCATGGCGCGCAAATCTTCTTGTCTCGTACTCATCCACAATTTTTGGTTAAACTTTTTGAACAAGAAGTTCCTGAACTTTATGATGGTAATATTGAAGTTAAAGCCGTGGCTCGCGATCCGGGATCTCGCGCTAAAATTGCAATTTATTCAAGAAGAGATGATATTGATATTATCGGTTCATTCATTGGAATTAGAGGCAGCAGAGTTCAATCTGTAAGTTCTGAACTTCGTGGTGAAAAAATTGACATTATTAAATGGTCATCAAATGTTGCTGAAATGGTTGTGAGTTCATTAACTCCTGCTAAAGTTAGTAAAGTTGTAGTTGATGAAGAAAACGGCTTAATTGAAGTTGTAGTTGCCGAAGATCAACTTAGCCTTGCTATTGGTCGTGGTGGACAAAATGTTAAGCTAGCTTCTAAAATGGTTGGTTATAAAATTGATGTCATGACTGACGAGCAAGAATCTGTAAAAAGAACTGCGGAATTCAACCAAGCTTCTAAATTATTTGTTGAAGCTCTGGATGTTGAAGAAATGATTGCTAACTTACTTGCATCTGAAGGTTTCTTATCAGTTGAAGATTTAGCTGAAGCTGAAATTTCTGAAATCCAATCTATTGAAGGATTTGATGAAGAAGTTGCAAAAGAACTTAAGAGAAGAGCTGAGGAATATTTACAGAAAACTGCTTAAAATAAAAAGTATCGTCATCCTTGAATCCTTAGAATTCGGGGATAACAGATTTTTTTATAAGATTTAAATTCAGGCTCATTTGAGCTTGTAAAATAATATATCGTTCAAATGACTGAAACTGACAATCAAAACACAACTCGCTCAACACTTACATTAAAACTTAAGCCAACTGCTGATTCATCAACTCTTACCTTAAAGAATGTTGAAAATAAAAAAATTAGCAGCTCCGCCGTTCAAGTTACAATTAAAGGTAGAAAGAGAGAGGTTAAAAATGACTCTCCTGAATTAAATAAGAGAGAGCTTGAAGCTAGATTTAAAGTGGTTTCTACGACAAAAGAATCAAAGCTAGAAAATGATGTTAATAGTTATGACATTTTGAGTAAACTTGCCAAAAGCAAAAAACAAGAACAAGTGCAAGAGGAAACTGAATCTGAAGTAATTCAAAATGAAGTTGCAACTAATGATGAAAATATTTCTACAGAAGTAAAAGTTAAAGAAGTTGTTAAAGAGAAAAAAGAAATCTTAGATTTAGATAATTTTGATGTTAGAAATAAAATCAAACAAAGTGTTGCCATCACTAATCACAAAAAGGAAGAAAGAGAAAAAATTATTGGGGAAAGAAAAAAACTAGAAGATGAGAAACTTGCGCTTGAAAAAATAGAAAAAGAAAAAAAATTAAAACAAAAGAAATTTACTTCTAACCCTTCTAGCAACACTCCAAGCTTTGAAAAAGAAGATTCTTTTGCTAAAAAAAGCAAGCCCTCTTTCCGCGACGACAGATCATCTAGCAAAAAATTTACTTATATAGTTGATGAAGATGACTCTTACTCTGACAGCTTTTCAAGAAAAAGAAAAAGACAAAAATTAAAACAACAACAATTAGAACAATCTCAAAAAGAATATAAAAAAGTTGCACGCGAAGTTATGCTACCTGAACTTATCACAGTTTCAGATCTTTCAGACCGCATGTCAGAAAAAGCTGGCGATTTGGTAAAAAAACTTTTTGTGATGGGAATGGTTGCCACCAGTAATCAAGTTATTGATGCTGATACTGCTGAGCTTCTAGTTGTAGAATTTGGACATACTGCAATAAGAGTTTCTCACTCTGATGTAGAAAATATTTTAGAAGAAGATGATCCAACAGTTGAAAAATTACCAAGAGCTCCTGTAGTTACTATTATGGGACATGTGGATCATGGCAAAACTTCACTTCTTGATGCAATTCGCACTACCGATATTGTAAGTGGAGAAAGTGGTGGAATTACTCAACATATTGGTGCTTCTAGAATTAAAACCAATTGTGGAAAATATATTACATTCTTAGATACTCCAGGTCATGAAGCTTTTACTGAAATGCGTTCTCGTGGTGCTAATGTAACGGATGTAGTGGTTTTAGTTGTGGCAGCTGATGATGGAGTTAAAGCTCAAACAATTGAAGCAATTCATCATGCTAAAGCTGCTGGCGTTCCAATAATTGTTGCTGTTAATAAAATTGATAAGCCTGATGCTGACCCGCAGCGCGTTAAAAACGAACTTTTATCTTACGATATTATCGCTGAAGACTTGGGCGGCGA
>CAMDRL010000153.1 GCA_945906835.1 Rickettsia typhi | reverse complement strand
TTTCTACCGCCCCTAACCCCTCCTTATCAAGGAGGGGAACTAAAAACATTTCCCTCCTTATCAAGGAGGGGAACTAAAAGTTTCCCCATTCTTGGTAAGGATGGAACTGACTGTTTTTATCCTCCTTGATAAGGAGGGGTTAGGGGCGGTAGAATACCACGGTACAAACTTAATTTCTAAACCAGAATTTCTCCCAATTCCTTAGCAAAAATTTCCATATCTTGCGCACTAGTTAATTCACTAACTGCCACAACCATTTTCTTACCATCAGCAAAACCACCAATAATATTTTTGGCTAATAATTTTTTATTAACCTCTTTAGCGTCTTTTGAAAGTTCAATAGTGAACTCATTAAAGAAGCTGTCATTTAGAACTTTCACACCTTTAACTTTTCCTAAAATATCAGCTAAATCACAGGCTTTTTTATGGTTAATTAAAGCTAATTTTTTAAAGCCAATTTCACCAAGTAAAGAAACATGAATTGTAAATGCAGTAGCGCATAGACCTTGATTTGAACAGATATTTGAAGTGGCTTTTTCGCGACGAATATGTTGTTCACGGGCATTTAAAGTTAATACATAACCTTCTTTACCATCAACATCTGTGGTTGCACCGCAAATTCTTCCAGGAACTTGTCTGACAAATTCTTTTCTACAAGCAAAAAACCCAAGTAATGGTCCACCAAAATTTAAACCAACTCCCAACCCTGCCGCTTCACCAACTACGATGTCAGCTTGTTTAGGGGCATTTAAAAGACCAAGAGATAAAATTTCAGTTGTGACCACAATTAATAAAGCACCAACCGCATCGCATTTTTTTCTTAAAACATCAAGATCTTCAACAGTTCCGTAAAAATCAGGATATTGCACGATCAATGCAGCACAGCTTTCATCTAATTTATCAGCAGAAACAAATTTGCCTTCAGAAAGCTCTAAATAAGTTTTTGTAACTTCAATATAATCAGGATTTACATGTCCATGAAGAGCAATATTTTTTCTACCTTGTTTAATTCGAAGAGACATTAAACAGCTTTCAGACAAGGAAGTTGCGCCATCATACATAGAAGCATTAGCAACTTCCATTCCAGTTAAAACCGCAATTATACTTTGGAATTGGAAAATTACCGCCAAAGTTCCTTGCGAAATTTCTGGCTGATAAGGTGTGTAAGAAGTTAGAAATTCTGAACGCTGAATAATATGATCAACAGATGCAGGAACATGGTGACGATTAATACCAGCACCAAGGAAGAATGGACCTTCACCAGCCGAGCGATTTTTTGCCGACAAAGCTTTTAAAAATTGTTCAACTTCAATTTCACCTTGATGATTTTCAAGACCTTGAATTGGAGATTTTAGTAAGAATTCCGAAGGAACGGCATCAAAAAGTTCATCGACATTTTTCACGCCGATAACTTTCAGCATTTCCTCTCTGTCTTTAGGAGTTAAGGCTAAATAACGCATATTTTAGAAATTAGTTTTGTGGAAAAAATGTATGATTGTAAAAGCAGTTGCGCAGGCTAATTTCTTTTTAGTAATATTCAATATGGAAATTTAGATTGTCAGATAACCTCCATATTCATTGTTAAAATATTACTGTTTTAACTTAACCTTTGGTTGAGCGCAGTCGAAACCATCGGAAGGTTCTTGCTGCGGATTTAAATCACGGCAGGAATCTTCCGATGGTTTCGACTACTCTCAACTGACGGTTAGTACTAAAGACTAACCAAATACTTCGCATCAACCATCTTTTCATAAAGCGCTCTTCCAACTATCAAACCTACAACACCAACTTTATCTAAAGCCTTAACTTGCTTCACATCTCTCATGGAAGCAACTCCACCAGAAGCAATTACTGGAATCGATAGATTTTCAGCTAAATGTTTAGTTCCTTCAATATCAACGCCTTCTAAGGCTCCATCACGAGAAACATCGGTATAAATAATTGCTGTAACGCCACAATTTTCAAACTTCTTTGCCAAATCTAATACGGTAATTTCCGAAGTTTCAACCCAACCTTCAGTTGCTACCATTCCATGCTTCGCATCAATTCCTACCACAATTTTACTTGGAAATTTTTTACAAGCCTCAATTACCAATTCAGGATTTTTTGCCGCAACCGTACCAAGAATTACACGAGAAACTCCAAGTGCTATCCATTTTTCAATTGCTGCGATAGTTCTAATTCCGCCGCCAAGTTGTACTGGAATTTTAACAGCAGATAAAATTTCTTTCACAGATTTTTCATTTACTGAATTTCCAGAAACTGCCCCATCTAAATCAACAACATGTAAATATTTAAAACCTTGACTCTCAAACTCTCTGGCTTGGGCAGCTGGATTGTCATTAAAAATTGTTGCCTGATCCATATCGCCTTTATAAAGACGCACACAATGTCCATTTTTTAAATCTATTGCAGGAAAAATAATCATAGTTATTAAAAGATTTGTTTTTAAATTTAAGAAGAACTCTATTCATTGATTTAAGAGTAAGAAAAACAATTTCAACAAAAACACAACATTTATTAACTAAGAAATAATTATGAGGTTCATATTAAAACTTTGGCCAGCGCTTACTCCAATTTTATTTTATTTATTTTGGGTTTTTGTTATTGAGAGAATTCTTCTTAAAAGAATTTTGAAGAAGAAAACTATTATTGAAGGTGAAAAAGTTGTTGGAGAAAAGACCACAGCAGAAAAGAAAATTTCGCACTTTTCTTTAGAGAATCGTCGCTTTGTTGCCACTTTATATTTGAGTTTGATATTGGCAATTTTGACTTTGCTTTTTTCAGCTTTGTTAACACCAAATAAAGATACTTCAAGCTATGTTCCAGCGCAATATAAGGATGGAAAGATTTTGCCGCCGAAGATTAGGTAATAAAAAAGCATGTCATGTTTAGCGAAGCGAAACATCTCATAAGTCTTAAACTTTTTACATCCCCTAAATCCAGATTCATAATTTTCCCACTAAACTACTAGGTCTTGCCTTTAAAATTTTTACATCAGCAATTTTACCAAAATATTTTTCAGCATCTTCTTCATTAGAAATATCAACAATCACTGATTGCAGCCATGGGCTTTTGCCCCAAAGTTGTTTGTTTAGAGTTTTATTTTTGCTTTTTGGAGCTTCTCTTTCAAACATTACAGGCATTGTTGTGCCTTCGAATTTTTTATTAAATTCTGTTTGTTGGTCAGTTAAAAGTTTTTGTAAAATTGCTAATCTTTTATCTTTGACATTTTCTGGAACTTGCACCTTAGCATCTGCTGCTGGCGTCCCTGGTCGAGGAGAATATTTGAAAGAATAACATTGGGTGAAGCCAATTTTTCTTACCAAATC
>CAMDRL010000152.1 GCA_945906835.1 Rickettsia typhi | reverse complement strand
TTGCTAAAAAGATTGCTGATTTAGAAGAATCAGAAGTGCCGAGAGCTAGGGAATGATAGCTTTAGCTGCTTTTAATGACAAGAAAAATAATTAAAAAAATTAAAGAAAATTTATGAAAGATTTATTGGGGGATTTGCAACAGCCCCTTTTTAGGAAATTAGATTTGCGACGGGCTCATAATCTCTTCAGCTTCATCCCCATTGACTTGCTTGCTGCCGCACAGGCAGCTTAGAAAAAGAAAATATCCTTTCGATGTGAATGCTCAAAGCAGTCTGCCATGTAGGCAGTTTATGAGTTGTTTGAAGATAAAATAAAAAAAGAAGGAAGTAATCAGATTACCACTTAAGCACAACAGATCCCCAAGTAAGTCCACCGCCTAGAGCTTCTAAGACAACTAAATCACCTTTCTTAACTCTGTTATTTTTAACTGCATAATCCAAAGCTAGTGGAATTGAAGCAGCTGAGGTGTTGGCGTGGCTTTCTACGGTTAGAATTATTTTTTCTTCTGATAATTCTAAGCGATTGGCAACTGCGGATAATATGCGGGCATTTGCTTGGTGAGGAACTAATAAATCAATATCACTAACTTTAAGATTAGCTTTTTTAAGGGCAGCAATTACTGATTTAGACATTTTATCAACGGCATGTTTGAATACTTCTTTGCCAGCCATTTCAATAAAGCCAGATTTTTGGTTTGATGAAGGTCCGCCGCTGGTTTTTAGGATATCATTTAGAGATCCGTCAGAATGTAGATCAGAAGAAATAATACCACTACTTTCTTCGGTAGTAGCTTGCAAAACTACAGCGCCAGCACCATCACCAAAAAGTACACAAGTATTGCGATCTTTCCAATCAACAATACGCGACAGAATATCTGCGCCAATTACTAGAGCATTTTTAACTTGTCCTGATTTTATAAAATTATCAGCCGTAGCCATTGCAAATACGAAGCCTGAACATACTGCTTGAATGTCGAAAGCAAAAGCAGAATTGGCATTTAATTTAGCTTGAACTTTTGTTGCGGTTGCTGGGAATGTAAGATCTGGAGTTGTGGTGGCAAGAATGATCATGTCAATGTCTTCAGCTTTTAAGTCAGAGTTTTCTAAAGCTCTTTTAGATGCTTCAAAAGCAATGTCAGAAGTTAATTCATTTTCTTCAGCAAGGTGCCTTTTTTTGATACCAGTTCTTTCAAATATCCAGCTATCTGTAGTATCAACTGTTTTTTCTAAATCGTAATTAGTAAGAAATTTTTTAGGTAAATATGACCCAGTAGAGATAATTTTACTTTTTACTTTCATCTTAGATTGCCTCTTCTTCTAGATTATCTGTATGTGGTGGTATTGGAAATTTTAATTCTTCCGTAATTTGTTCATTAATTTTATTTTCAACCAAAGAGATTGCAACTTTAATGGCATTAGAAAAGCCTATAGCATCAGTGCTGCCGTGACTTTTAACTACAACTCCATTTAGACCAACTAACATTGCTCCATTATGCATTCTAGGATCCATAATTTTAGTGGCTCTTTGAATTGATGGACCAGCTAAAAGATAGCCAAGTTTAGACGAAATGGAGTTCATAAAACCTTCTTTTATAAGGCCAGAAATTAATTTTGAAGTGCCTTCAATCGCTTTTAGAGTAATATTGCCAGAAAAACCATCTGTTACAACTACATCAACTGTACCTTTGGTAATATCATCACCTTCAACATAACCATAAAAACATTCTTTTAAATCACTTTCCCTAAGCAAAAGAGAGGCGCTTCTAACGGCATCGCTGCCTTTTAAATCTTCCGATCCAACATTTAAAATTCCAATTGATGGTTTTTCAATTTTTAAAACAACTTTTGCAAAAGCGTGTCCCATTACAGCAAATTGATATAAAACATCAGCACTACATTCAACATTTGCACCCATATCAAGCAATACTGTAGCTTTCTTTTTTTGATTAGGAATTGAGGTAACGATTGCTGGTCTATCAATTGAAGGAAGAGGGCGCAAAACTGTTTTTGCAATTGCCATTAAAGCGCCAGTATTTCCCGCAGATACTATAACATCAGCGCTGCCATCTTTTACCGCATTTATGGCAAGGCGCATGCTTGAGTTAGTACCTTTGCGAAGTGCAATAGAAGGTTTTTCATCCGCTGAAATAAATTCATCAGTATGAGAAAGAACGAATCTGCCTTTAAGATTAGGACAATTTTGCAAAAATGGGTTAATTTTTTTAGAATCACCAAAAAGCAAAAAGTGAATATACTTATCAGAAGAGGCAATGATTTCGGCACCTTCTATGACTATTTTGGGAGCATTATCACCTCCCATACAATCTAATGCTATTGTGTATTTTTTAGACACTTAGGAAGTTTTATTTATTCTTCTTGAGGAGTTTCTTTAACTTTTTCGTTCAAAACTTTTCTACCATTATAATAACCATCAATAGAAATATGGTGAGGAAGTTTGAAAGCTCCAGTATCTTTATCTACAAGAACATTGGCAAATTCTAAAGCGTAAGAGCCATTGCTACCTCTTCTCATATTGCGTCTTGATTTAGATTTCTTTCTTTTAGGAACTGCCATGGAAACTTTATAATTAGTTAGTTTGTAAAGTGTCGATACTTAAATTTAGTTTATTTTCGACATAATAGGAGATCTCTGTTAGATTGATATCTATGGACAGAACGCACTCCGCGGCGCGCATAAAACAAATATATTAAGTAAAAACTTAGGATACTATATTTGTGGTTTGATTTTTTAAGAAGCGATCTTTAAAAAGCGATCTTGAATATAGAAACTAGTTTCCATAAAATCAATGTGAAATTTTATTAGGCAAAAAATCACTAAAAATGAAAAAATTTATTCACCTCACTTTAATACTCACTTGTCTCTCTTCTTGTATTTCAAATTATGAAAAAAGAGGCTATGAGTTTGATTTGAGTGATCATCATCTATTGCAAGAAAATGTTACAAGCAAGGAATCTGTTATGAGAATCATGGGTTCTCCAACAATTATTTCAGAATTAGATGGTCAGGAAAATTGGATTTATTATTCAGAAAATGTAAAAAGTTTTTTATTTTTTATTCCAAAAATTACTTCTAGAACAATTTTTCTTATAAAATTTGACGATTCTAACACCATAAAAAGTTTACAAAAATTTGACTTAGCAAGTGAAAATGAGAAATTAAAATTTATCTCTAAATATACAGAAGTTGCTGGTCATAAAACAGGGTTTTTTAAATCAATTTTTAGCAACATTGGACAAGTTAAACCTCAATAACATCATTAAAACAGCCCTAATCACGCTCTTAATAGCAACGGCTTCTTGCAATGGCAATCCACCGAATGTGAATAGCGAGCTTAT
>CAMDRL010000151.1 GCA_945906835.1 Rickettsia typhi | reverse complement strand
TATAATCATATTCAACATATTTTACAAAGAATTCTTTTAGGAAAGTTGTAACAATTCTGCCACGCTCTTCTGGAAAAAATCTTTTTTTATCAAGCTTAACATAACCACGATCTTGCAACACTGAAATAATTGCCGCATAAGTTGAAGGACGACCAATTCCCAGCTCTTCTAATTTTTTGACCAAACTTGCTTCAGAAAATCTTGGTGGCGGTTCGGTAAAATGCTGCGCTGGCTTCACATCAATCAAAGATAAATTCTCTTTTTCTTTAAATTCTGGCAACATTTGCTTGGTTTCATCTTCTTCTGCGCCGTCATCAAGATCTTCACGATATATTTTATAAAAACCATCAAATTTAATTACAGAGCCAGTAGCTCTTGCTTTGGCGTAAGTTGGAATTGTGACAATATCAACTGCAACTTGATCAAAAATTACATCTGACATTTGTGAAGCTAACATTCTTTTCCAAACCAAATCATAAAGCGCGAATTGATCAGCATCTAAATATTTACGAGCCTTTTCTGGTGGCATTGAAAAATCAGCAGGACGAATTGCCTCATGCGCTTCTTGAGCATTTTTAACTTTGCTTTTAAAAACATTGGCAACTTCTGGAAGATATTTACCGCCATAAACGCCGCCAATATATTTTCTAACATCAGTAATTGCCTCTGGCGTAACTGACACGCTATCAGTTCTCATATAAGTGATTAAACCTTGCGCTAAACCATCAATTTCCACACCTTCATAAAGCCTTTGCGCTAAAGACATGGTTCTGCTTGCTGAAAAACCTAATTTACGAGCCGCTTCTTGCTGCATTGAAGAGGTTGTAAAAGGCGGATAAGATCTTCTTTTGGTTTGCTTTTTAGTGATATTTAAAACTTGGTAATTTTTATCAGCTAAAAGTTTTTTGATTTTTTGCGCTTCAACTTCATTTGGAATTGAGAATTTCTCTAATTTTTTACCAGCAACTTCCACAATTGAAGCTTGAAATTCAACGCCAAGAATGGTTTTTAGATCAACTTTAATATCCCAATATTCTTGGCTTTTAAATGCTTCAATTTCTTCTTCACGATCACAAATTATTCGCAAAGCCACCGACTGAACTCTACCAGCTGAACGACTACCAGGTAATTTTCTCCAAAGAATTGGCGAAAGTGTAAAACCCACAAGATAATCAAGGGCGCGGCGAGCTTGCTGCGCATTGACCAAATCCATATCAATTTGGCGCGGACGCTTTATTGCTTCAGTAACAGAATTTTTGGTAATGGCGTTGAATACAACTCTTTCAACTGGAATTGAGGCTTTAATAGCTTTCTTTTGCTTCAACATTTCCAAAACATGCCAAGCAATTGATTCACCTTCACGATCAGGATCGGGAGCAAGAATCAACTTGCTGCAAAGCTTTGCTTTATCAATAATATCTTTTACATGTTTGGTAGATTTTGTTGAAATTTGATAATGCATAGCGAAATCATTATCTGGCTCAACAGATCCGTCTTTACTTGGCAAATCACGAATATGTCCGAAAGAGGCAATAACTTCATAATCTTTACCTAAATATTTAGCGATGGTTTTAGCTTTAGCAGGAGACTCAACTATTAAAAGATTTTTCATTACGATTAATTTAAATTATAAATATATTTCCTCGTCATTCCCACATTTCCTTGTTATTTCTACATCTTCTTGTCGTTCCTGCGAAGGCGCGAATCCATCTCGTCCCTCATTCTGGATTCCCGCCTTCGCGGGAATGACAAGGAGAGGGTTGGAATGACAAAGAAGACTAGAAATAACAAAGACTAATATTAACTAAACATTTATTCACATCAAACATTCCTTCTAACAATACGCCCTTTTGTAAGATCATAAGTTGTCATTTCAATTTCAACTTTGTCACCTTTTAAAACTCTAATTTTATTTTTGCGAATCTTGCCTGAAGCGTGCGCTGTAATGATATGACCATTTTCAAGCTGTACCCGAAATATTGTATTAGGCAAAACTTCTAGGACTACACCATTCATGGTTAATAAATCTTCTTTTGGCATTTTTAAATATTTTTTTGATTGAAAATCGGGAAGTGATATGTGGTGTATAAAGGTGAAAAAGTAAAATTCAAGCTAGAGAATTATTGCTTGGAGAATCTGACACACCAAGAAGATGACAAATAGCATAAGTTAAATCAGATCTATTCAAAGTATAAAAGTGAAAATCATCAACCCCACCATTATGTAAAATACGACATTGCTCAACAGCCACAATACCTGCAATCATTTTTCTGGTTTCTTCTTTTTCATCAAGTCCAGCAAAAACTTCTGACATCCACTTTGGAATCTTAGCGCCGCACATTTTTGCAAAATGTTTGGTTTGCTTAACATTGGTTACAGGCAAAATTCCGGGAACTATGGGAACATTAATACCACGCTTTTGGCATTTTTCGACAAAAGAAAAATAAGCATCGGTATCAAAGAAAAACTGTGTGATAATGCGGCTTGCACCAGCTTCAACTTTGCGTTTTAGGTTATCAATATCTTCATCAAAACTTTTAGCTTCAGGATGTTTTTCTGGATAACCAGCCACAGAAATTTCAAAATCAGCGATTTTTTTGATTCCCGTGATTAACTCATTGGCATATTGGTAACCATCTTTATGCAATTGATAATTTGGGCTGGTTGCAGGTAAATCACCTCGCAAAGCCACTATGTGACGCACACCCATTTGCCAATAATTTTTAACAATTTCACTAATTTCTTCTTTAGAAGCGGCAACGCAAGTTAAATGAGATGCTGGCTTAAGATTGGTTTCTTCAAGAATTTTTTTAATGGTATTGTGAGTTCTTTCACGAGTTGAACCCCCTGCCCCATAAGTTACGGAAACAAAATTAGGATTAAGGTTTTTTAATTTATTAATCGCTTCCCAGAGGCGATGTTCCATTTCTTCAGTTTTTGGTGGGAAGAATTCAAAGGAAACATTAAGTTCGCGCTTGTTTAGAATTACTTCTTCTAGTTTGTTGGTGTAACTTTTCATTGTTTTTTTATTTTGATTTTGAGTTTGCATTATCTACCGCTCCTAACCCCTCCTTATCAAGGAGGGGAACTGTCCTGAGTTCGGTGCTAAAGCATTCCCCTCCTTGATAAGGAGGAAGTTTTAAATTCTCCCCTCCTTGATAAGGAGGAAGTTTTAAATTCTCCCCTCCTTGATAAGGAGGGGTGGGGGGCGGTAGATAAAGCACACTCAAAACAATTATTTTATAAATCTACTTCCCGGCTTCACAGCCTCAATATCTCTAAGCTCTTCTGGAATGTTATTTCCATCAAAAGTCTTAACCTCAATTTTCAATAAAGAAACAACCGGAACTCCCATTTTACTTTGCAAATCTTTTTCACCACTTC
>CAMDRL010000150.1 GCA_945906835.1 Rickettsia typhi | reverse complement strand
GGATTAAATTTAAACTATTACAGTTGAGCATCAAAATTTGTTGCCTTTTCACATGAAATTGCGTGATAACTTTTTTTATTTTGATATTTTGACACATGATTATTCATGTCACCAAACGTTATGGTTGGAAAAGTTCTATTTTTAACTCTTTCTTCAGCATAATATTTATCAACAAGATCTTTATCTTGAGGAACATGAACATTGTGAATGGCAAATTTTTCCCCATTTACTCTATTTTTAAAGATAAGTTCAAGACCACATCTTAATTCGCCATTTAACAAAGTTTTATTTTTAGACTCTAATTCGCATTTTTCGCTATTATATAAAATAACTAGCTGCTTACTTTTACCTCTTTTCTCTGGCTCAAAGCCTTCACTTTCACTATCTTCTTTACCAGCCACCTTGATGAATTTCCATCCTTTTCCCATAATTCCGCATATCTCATCAAGATATTTCAAATCATATCCATTAGCTTCTTGCAAACAGATAACATTATTTTCTTTGGCTAGTTCTGTTATTTTATTTTTTTGCGCAGCCTTTCTTCCTGTTTCTTGGCTATTTTTACTTTTTTTGTAATAGTCTTTAGATTCTTCTTTGTAATTCCATGGATTATTTGCGAATTTTAGAGTTGTAGAATTCTCACCTTTACCTATTTCTTGACCTTTTTGTGTGCACTGACCCAAAAGGTTCCATGTAGCAATATTGACAGCACTTTTTTTGTCACCTTTTCCTAATGTAAACTGAAATTGTTGAGCTAAGTGATCGGAAGTTTCGTTTTGCAAGATATCTTGCCGAGTTCTTTGGCAAGAAGTTGTAGGCATGTGCTAAAATTAATTTTATAAAAAATTTGCGCTTTTTTAAAAAGCCTTAGAACTATAACATTTTTTCATAACCACACAAGAAGTTTCTTAAAAAACCATGAAACCCGCGCATTTTCCAATGAAGTGATTATTAATGGTACAGTAGCAAATCCTTCTAAATATTGTTAATTTTTAGATTATTTTCTTGTTATTAATGCTTGGCCACAGCTGAACCAAATCAACCCTAAATAACTATTGAAGCACTCAGGGATAAAGTAGGGAAATTTAAGGACAAACAACAACCTTAAGACATCTCTAACATCTTACGAAGCGGTTTTTCAGCCTTAATTCTTAGGTCTTCACTTAAATTCAATTCCCCACCAAACTCTGAATCATTGCCGTATTTCATTACTAAATAAAGCTTTTCTAAAGTGTTCAATTTCATGTAAGGGCAAGTGTTGCAGAGTGTGCAGCCTGCTTTATCCACGAAGGGACAATCGTAAAATTTTGCAGTGGGATTTTTTTGATGCATTTGGTGGATTATTCCAACTTCCGTTAGAACAATAAATTCACCGCCTTGGTGATCGGCTGTAAATTTTAGAAGTGATGAAGTTGAGCCAATATGATGGGCGTAAGAAAGCAAGTTTTCAGGGCATTCAGGGTGAGCGATGACTTTTGCTTGCGGGTGGTTAACCATTAATTTTACTAATTCTTTTTCGCTATATTGTTCGTGAACGATGCAACTGCCATTCCACAACAACATGTCGCGACCAGTGATTTTATTAATGTAACGACCTAAATGTTGATCTGGGGCAAAAATAATTTTTTGATTTTGAGGAATTTGATCGACGATTTTTTTAGCATTTGTTGAAGTAACGATGATGTCTGACAAAGCTTTGATTTCAGCCGAACAGTTGATGTAAGTGACTACTAAATGATCGGGGTGTTTTTTGCGAAATTCAGCAAAGGCTGCTGGCTGGCAGGAATCTTCCAAACTGCAACCTGCTTTTAAATCTGGAATTAAAACTTTCTTTTGTGGAGATAAAATTTTTGCAACTTCTGCCATGAATTTTACGCCGCAGAAAATTATTTCGTCTGCGTCTGTGGCGGCAGCTTTGCGGGATAAATCGAGAGAGTCACCCACAAAATCTGCAATATCTTGAATCTCACTATCTTGATAAAAGTGAGATAAGATGACCGCGTTTTTTTCTTTTTTTAGGCGAAGAATTTCTTGTTCTAAATTTATTGGTATTTCGTACATTTTAAAAATTCTTAAAAAATAATGTTTGTCATTCCCGAAAAGTTGGGAATCCAGTTGTTAAAATCGCGCTGGATTCACGCCTTCGCGGGAATGACAAACATGTAAATCGATATTGGAAGATTATTTAATTACATTAAGACAAACCAACTAGCGAAAAAACTTCATTTCTAGTTTTAACTGCAATTTCACTTGCTTGATTTTTACCATCCACCAAAACCTGCTTGATGTAACTTTGATCTTGCTTGAAGCGCGCTAGATTCTCTTGAATTGGTTTTAATTTTTCAACTAGGTTTTCTGCCAAGTCACCTTTGAATTTACCAAAACCAGAGGTTTCATATTCATTGGCGATGTCTTGTGGAAGCTTACCAGTAATGGCTGAAAAGATGTTTAATAAATTGTAAATTTCAGGGCGATTTTCATCGAAAGAAATTGTAGTTAAGGAATCGGTTTTGGCTTTTTTTACTTTTTTTACGATTGAATCTGGGGTGTCTTCTAAATTGATGCGCGATAAATCGGATTCGTCTGATTTACTCATTTTTTTAGTGCCGTCTTGTAGTGACATGATGCGCTTTACTTCCTTTAGAATCATTGGTTCGGGAAGTTTGAAATATTCTGCATTGAAGCGGCGGTTGAAAGCGCCTGCAATGTCGCGGGTTAGTTCAAGATGTTGTTTTTGGTCTTCGCCTACTGGGACAAGGTTGGCTTTGTAGAGGAGGATGTCGGCGGCCATTAGGACTGGGTAGGCGTAGAGACCGAGATTAGCTCTTGACTGGACTCTATCCTTAGATCTTTTGGATAACTTATTTCTAATATTTTCATCTTCTGAATGGGCGTCTTCATAAATTCTGCCAGTTTCTAATTTAGTCTCTTCATTTATTTTATCTTTAAATTGAGTCATTCTATCCAACCAACCCATCGGAGTCATTGTACTTAGAACCCACACCAATTCAGCATGCTGAGCCACCTCCCCTTGTACAAAAATTGTCGATTTTTTTGGATCTAATCCGCAGGCTAAATAAACTGCGGCGGCGTCAATGATGTTTTTTTGTAGTTCTTTTGGGTCTTGTGGAACTGTAATTGCGTGCAGGTTCATGATGCCGAAGATACAGCGATATTGGGTTTGAAGGTCGATCCAATTACGGATGGAGCCTAGGTAGTTGCCTAAATGTAGATTTCCTGTGGGCTGGATGCCGGAGAAGACGGTTTTCATTTTATTTTTATTTTAGGGATGTTTGGGTGGTGGGTTATTTTAAAGTCGGAACTCGTTTATCTACCGCCCCTAACCACTCCTTATCAAGGAGGGGAACAACTCTGAGGTCGGTGCTTA
>CAMDRL010000149.1 GCA_945906835.1 Rickettsia typhi | reverse complement strand
TAGCAATTGAGATGGGTGATTTAATTCAAGATATTCATAATTAAATTAAGCAAAAAAATACCCCAATATCCATCTCGAATATTGGGGTTTTACAAAACAATTTACCAAGCTTCTTACAATTTCTTACGAAGATTATCAAGCATATCATCAACCATCTCAGGCAATCCAAATTGCGGCTTCCATCCCCATTCATTTTTAGAAGAAGAATCATCAATTGACTTCGGCCAAGAGTCAGCAATTTTTTGACGGAAGTCTGGTTTATAATTAATTTTAAATTCAGGAATTCTTTTGGTAATTTCAGCAGCCAATTCTTCGCAAGAAAAACTAATTCCCGCAAAGTTAAAATTAGAGTGATGTTTTAAACTAGAAAAATCAGCTTGAGAAAGAGCGATAGTGCCACGAATTGCATCTTGCATATACATCATTGGCAATGTTGTATCAGCTTTTAAGAAACAAGTGTAAGATTTATTCTTAATTGCTTCATAGAAAATTTCTACTGCATAATCTGTAGTTCCACCACCGGGTAAAGTTTTATAGCTGATTAAACCGGGGTATCTTAAGCCTCTGACATCAATTCCAAACTTCGCCACATAATAATCGCAAACTAATTCACCAGCAGCTTTAGTAAGGCCGTACATGGTTTTTGGTAGAATGATTGTTTCTTGTGGAGTGTTGTTACAAGGAGTTTCTGGTCCAAAAACTGCAATTGAGCTTGGACAGATAATTTGTTTAATTTTTAACTCACGAGCAGCTTCTAAAATATTGTAAAGACCATTCATATTAACATCCCAGCACAGGCTTGGGTTTTTTTCACCAGCGGCAGAAAGAATTGCAGCTAAATGGTAAATTACATTAATATTATGTTTTTTGATGATTTCGCCAAGTCTGGTTTTGTCTAAAACATTAAGCTGTTCATAAGGTTGAAATGCTTCTGATAAGTTGCTAGTTGCAACATCGGAAGTAATTACATTTGCATCACCGTAGATTTTTTTAAGGGCGGTGGTGAGTTCAGAGCCAATTTGACCTAATGCGCCAGTTACTAGGATTTTTGTCATTTTGTTTTTTTATTTTAAAAGTTTTAATCAGAAAGCGTGTTATCTACCGCCCCTAACCCCTCCTTATCAATGAGGGGAACTAAAAGTATTCCACTCCTTACAAGGAGGGGTTAGGGGCAGTATACTTAACGAGCTTGTTGCAAATATCATTCAACCAAAAAAGTAATAGATTTCAAATATTCACTTTCCTTTAAAGCAGGATTAATTGGGTGATCAAAACCACCACCAAAAGTACGAATAATTTTTGCTGATCTTCTGGCTTTGCGAAATCCATCATTTGCTGCTGCTGTTAAATCTTGTGTGGAAGCATTATGTGAGCATGAAGCTAATAATAAAATTCCACCTTTTTTAACCAAGCCAGCAGACATTTTAATAAGTTTTTCATAACCTTTTAAGCCAGAAAAGAAATCTTTTTTAGATTTGATAAAAGCTGGCGGATCAAGAACCACAATGTCAAATTTTCTATCTTGAAGTTTTTTTCCTTCTAAAAGATCAAAAATTTTATCACAAATTATTTCAGTTTTTTCTTTATCAAAACCGTTAATTGCAATGTTTTTTTCTAATTTTTCTAAAGCTTCTTTTGAAGAATCAGCAAATGTAACAGATTTTGCACCATGCTTTAAAGAGTTTAAACCAAAGCCACCTTGGTAACAAAATGTATCTAAAACATCGGCATCTTTAGAAATTGATCCAATAAATTCACGATTAGTTCTTTGATCGAAAAACCAGCCAGTTTTTTGTCCCTGAATTACATCAATAGCATATTTAATATTATTTTCTTCAATTTCTATTTCATCAGCAATTTCACCTTTAACGGCTTTGCTATATTGCTCTAGACCTTCATATTTTCTGCTTTCAATGTCATTACGAAAAACAACTACAGAATTTGGAAATATTTTTTCTAAAACATAAAGAAGAATTGGTGTAAGTTTTTCCATTCCAGCTGTGGCAATTTGACATGACAAAACATTGTCAAAGCGATCAATAATTAAACCAGGTAAGAAATCAGCTTCTGAATGAATTAAGCGATAAAATGGTTTATCAAAGAATTTTTCTCTTAAATTTTTAGCAGCTGTAATTCTGTTGAAGAAGAAATTTTCATCAATTTTTTCTGATAATTTATAGGTTAAAATTCTTCCTGCAATTAATGAGTGAGGGTTGAAATAGGCAAGGGCGAATGGCTCATTATTTCTAACGCAAACTTCAACAATAGAGCCTTTTTCCAAGGCTTTGATTTCAGAGAAATTTTCAATTTCATTAGAAAAAATCCAAGGGTGGCCACAGGAAATTCTAACTTCCTGATGTTTTTTAATTTTTAATTTTGGAAGTGAACTGGTGGGTGGGGTAGTTTGCATTTTATTTTGATTGTTTTGGTTTTTGTTGTGGGGGGTTTTTAGTATGAGTGCGCTTTATCTAAAGCCCCTAACCCCTCCTTATCAAGGAGGGGAATTAAACCGAACTCGGAGTAGTCCTCCTCATCCATTGATAAGAAGGGTTAGGGGCGGTAGATAAAGCGCATTGAGTTTATAAGTTAATAAATCGGAAATTCTTTACAAAGCTCAGCAACTCTAACTTTAACTTTCTGCTCAAGCAACTGATTTCCTTCTTCGCCATTTTTAACAAAGCCTTCTAAAACATCACAAATCATATTACCAATTTCTTCAAATTCTTTTTCTTTGAAGCCTCTTGTTGTGCCAGCTGCGGTACCAAATCTTAAGCCTGAAGTTACAAATGGGCTTCTTGGATCGTTTGGAATAGCGTTTTTGTTACAAGTAAGTTCAGCGCGTTCTAAAACTTTTTCAGCTTCTTTGCCAGTTAAAGTTTCAAGTGGTGTAAGATCAACAACCATCAAATGGCAATCAGTTCCACCAGTTGTAATTTTTAAGCCTCTTTTAACTAAAACTGCAGATAAAACTTTAGCGTTGGCAACAATTTGTTTGGCGTAAGTTGTGAATTCAGGTTGCAAAGCTTCAGCGAATGCAACTGCTTTAGCGGCAATTACATGCATTAAAGGCCCGCCTTGTAATCCTGGAAATACTGCGGAGTTAATTTTTTTAGCCAGATCTTCATTATTAGTAAGAATAATTCCACCACGAGGTCCGCGTAAAGTTTTGTGAGTTGTGGAAGTTATAATGTCAGCAATTCCAACTGGAGATGGATAAATACCAGCGGCAACAAGCCCTGCAATATGTGCCATATCAACCATTAAAATTGCACCAACTTCGTCAGCAACTTTGCGGAAACAAGACCAATCAACGATGCGCGGGTAAGAAGAAATTCCAGCTATGATAATTTTTGGCTTATGTTCGCGAGCTAAATTTTCCATTTGTTCGTAATCAATTAAGCCGTCATCAAGGCAAATTCCATATTGTACAGATTTAAACCACATGCCAGAAATTGTACGCTGCGCGCCGTGAGTTAAGTGT
>CAMDRL010000148.1 GCA_945906835.1 Rickettsia typhi | reverse complement strand
ATCTTTAGACATTGATCCATTGTGATGCTGATAAATCAAATAAAGCAAATAAGTATTAATCACATCAGTTTCGCAATAATTTCTAATCTCTTGCAATTTTCCATCATCAAACATCTGTGTAACTTGCGAACCATCAACGCCAATTTTTCCCGGTAAATTAAAGGCTGCACAAAGTTCATTCATTTTAACTTTCGCTGAAGCACCAAAATCCGAGAAAGCATCAGCCAAATCACAATGCCAATCCAGTGAAAATTTTTGATTATAATTGTTCCATTTATCACCCATTTTATAGAGCCAGCCTGCTTCCACATCGTTCTTCATCGCAGCATATTTTAAAACAGGAAGATCAAAATTTTTGCCATTAAAACTGACTAATCTTGAAATATTTTTTTTAAGGTGAGAGAAAAATCCCCTAACCAAATCACCTTCCAAACTAGCTAAATCGCCACCTGAACGAATATCCTTAATTTGGTAAAATTCTTGCCCTGAAAAATCACGAACAATTTCTGCTTCTAAAAAACTAATTGCCACTATCTTTTGAAAAGGCTGACGCAAAAAAGAATTCTTGCCATCGGTAATTTTTAAATGATATTCAACTAGAGCTTCTCGTAATTCATTTTTGTCATCAGTTTCAAGATTTAGTAATCTTTTAGCGGCTGCGATATCGGGAATTGTCTCAATATCGAAAACAAATAAATTTTGATGTTGCATTTAGAGGTGGTTAAAATTGAAATATTCTCGGTTGCGTCATCCTGAACTTGCTTCAAGATCTCTTTTGTTACAATTAATATTCCTTAAATCTTAAAAAGATAAGAAAAAATGCAAGCATTTATCCTAAATAAAACTGGTGATCACAGCGTTTTGAAAGCAACAGAGGTTGCAGATCCAAAGGCCAAAAAAGACGAAGTGGTGATTAAACATACAGCAATTGGCGTGAATTTTTTTGATGTTTGTTTTCGTCGCGGTCAATACAAAATTAGCAAAATGCCAACCTCCATTGGATTTGAGGGATGCGGAATAATTGAATCAGTTGGTCCGGGAGTTATTGATTTTAAAGTTGGTGATCGCGTTGCTTATGCCACAGGCCCTCACGAAGCTTACGCTGAAAAAAGAGTGATTAATCAATATCATTTAGTAATTCCTCCTAAAAGTTTAAGCGATGTTCAAGTTGCTGCCTCTTTGGCAAAAGGTCTTATGGCGCACGCTTTATTGCATCGCGTTTATATTGCAGTTAGAGCTAAAAAAATTCTAGTTCACGCCGCCGCTGGCGGGGTTGGACAGCTTTTATGTCAATGGGCAAAATATTTAGGAATTGAAGTTATTGGCACTGTTGGAAGTGATAGAAAAATTTCTCTTGCTCAAGGTAATGGCTGCTCTCATGTTATAAATTATAGCACTCATAATTTTGTAGAAGAATTAGCTAAAATTACGCAGGGACAAGGTGTTGGCGTGGTTTATGACGGAGTTGGAAAAGATACTTTGGAAAAATCTTTAGAATGCTTATGGCCAATGGGAATGTGTGTTAGCTATGGCGAAGCTTCTGGAAATACTGAAAAACTTGACTTAAGCGATCTATTTGTAAACTCACTTTATATCACCCGCCCAACAATGGCGCTTTACAAATCTAATCGCGTTGAGTTGGCTTTATCAGCTAATGAAGTATTCAATGCTTTAGAGAGAGGAATTTTAAAACCACAAATTACATCTTTTAATTTCAAAGATGCAGCGCAAGCTCATCAAGCTTTAGAAAGCCGAGCCAGTACTGGATCTTTGGTTTTAACTTTTTAAGAAAAATATCAAACCTTTAAGAGATTCTGAAACAAGTTCAGCATGACGCGATGTGGAAGTATATTTTTCAACTTGTCATCATGAACTTGTTTCGGGATCTTTTTATATTTAGCGCAGATTTACTCATATCTCAAAATCTCTGCCGGATTAGCTTTACTTGCTTTATAAGCGGGATAAAGCGTGGCAAGGAAGGAAATTACCAAAGCCATTCCCACAATTAAAACCACATCAGATACAAAAACTTTTGAAGGCAAAGTTGAGAGAAAATAAATTGCTGGATTAAATAAATCTGTATTAGTTGCAGATTCTAACCAAGATTTAATGCTGTTAATATTGGCTGAAAAAACCACGCCAATTAAAAGCCCTAAAAAAGTTCCAACAAATCCAATTGAAGAGCCGCAAATTAGAAAAATACGCATGATAGAAGCCTTTGTCATACCAAGTGTACGAAGCAATGCGATGTTTTTATTTTTATCATTAACCAACATTATCATGCTGGAAATGATGTTGAACGAAGCTACTAAAATTATTAAAGTTAAAATCAAAAACATCACCGTTCTTTCAACTTTCAAAGCGTCAATGAAGCCTGAATTTGACTGCTGCCAATCTACAGCGTAAAGATCTGGATATTGCACCAAAATATTGTAAAGACCATCTTTTACCTGATCTAAATTAGTTGCGTCATTAGCAAAAATTTCAATTCCAGAAACCACTTCAGGAAAACGAAAATGAATTTGCGCCATATCAAAATTCATGAAAACAGTTGTGGAATCATATTCGTACAAACCACTATCAAACACGCCACCAACCTCATAAGTTTTAATGCGCGGAATTGAGCCAATTATGGTGTCGCTGGTTTCAGCAGAAACAATTTTTATTTCATCGCCAACTTTTAAATTCATCGATTGCGCAATTGCCGAGCCAACTAAAACCGAATTTTTTTCAGCAATTTTTTCTATTGAACCAGCGGTAATGTTGTTAAAAATCAAAGTTTTATTTTTTAAATCTTCCAACCTAATTCCTTTGATTAAACCGCCAGCATTCTTGGCTTTAGAAGATAACATCGCCTGACTTTCAACAATAGGATTTGAATATTTCACGCCTTGAATTTTTTTAATCTCTTCTACTAATTCTGGATAATTGGCAATCTGCTGATTTTTGCTGTAAACCGTAATGTGAGAATTTATACCAAGAATTCTATCAACTAATTCATAACGAAAGCCATTCATCACTGACATTACGATTATCAAGGTGGCAACGCCAATCATAATTCCCACAAAAGAGAAAATTGCGATGACGGAGATAAAGCCTTCTTTGCGCTTTGAGCGTAAGTAGCGTGAGGCGATTAGGAATTCTAGTTTGGAGAACATTATTTACAGAGAAATTTAAGTTTTACATATTTTTTTAAAGCATCTTCAAAATCCTTCCAATCAGAATCCACAGCATTCACTATTTCAGGATTTTTATTGCTAGCAATAGCAACAGCAACAAATTTTCTATCACTTTTATCAAATTTCTTTAACTCTTCTTCTAAAGGAAAATCTGAATAATTACCCTCTTCATCCTTATTAGCCTCAATCCATTTAACTAGGTTTTTATTTCCCATGCTCTGTATTAGATAGGATAAAAACTGATCACCTGGCTTGCCATTCTTTCCAAGAGGTTGATTTTTCTTTTTATATTCAGAAAAAATTTCACCAACTTC
>CAMDRL010000147.1 GCA_945906835.1 Rickettsia typhi | reverse complement strand
TGCTATGGTTTCCATCGGTAATGGATGCTATATTAAGGTTATGGCTGAAGATACAATTATGCCTGATGGTACTGAAGTTAAGGCTGGGGAAGTCGCGCCTGATAGAATCTATATGGATGAATATCCCAATGGAATAGATATTAGTGGTGGAATTTTTAGGCGTTCATTATCTAAATCTGGTAACTTGGTTGATGCTTTGACTGTGAATTGTGACAGAAGAGGTGCTCAAGACCGTGCAAAAGAGATCATGAAAAGTTACAATGATTTACAGCTTCTTGTTGCTCGGACCTCAACTTCAGGAAGCTCAAGTATGTCTTTCATGATTGATGGAAAGACTCATGGTATGAAGTTGACACCAGGAGAGACCGGGTTAGTTGGCGCGGGTCTTACTGCAGCAGCAGCAGGTTTGATTATAGGGGCGCCTTTAATAACGGTGCCCGCCATCGCCGTCGGAGCTGTTGCTATTGCTGCTGCTCCTGCTCTATCTGCTGGTCTCACAGCTAGTATAACTGCTGGTTCAATTTTTGCTGGGGGAGGAGTAGCAGCTTCAGCTTACATGGCATCTAAAGCTGGGGGAAGAGAAACTCCAAGTACTACCGTCTCAGTAACAAGTTGTAATCCGTTACATGTTAAAAGAGCTAAGGCATCTGGAATATAATAAGCTTTTTAAACATGAAGTTTGATGTAATCATTGTTGGTGCGGGGCATGCTGGCTTAGAAGCGGCATGCGCCGCAGCGCGTCTTGGGGTTAAGGTGTTGTTAATTACCAAGAAAGCTGAAAATTTAGGTGAGATGTCTTGTAACCCAGCAATTGGTGGAGTTGCTAAGGGAACAATTGTTAGAGAAATTGATGCTTTAGATGGTGTGATGGCAAAAGCCACTGACATGGCGGGTATTCATTTTAGAATTCTTAATGCTTCAAAAGGGCCAGCGGTTCATTCACCAAGGGCGCAGGCTGATCGTAAGCTTTATAAAAAAGCGGTTAATCAAATTTTAGAAAATTATCAGAATCTTGAAGTGGCTTTTGGGTTGGTTGAAGATATTTTGATTGAGGATGGGAAGGTTGTGGGGGTGGTGGTTGATGATATTTTGTCTTGCTTGTCCTTAACTACCTCATTGCCATTCCCGCGCAGGCGGGAATCCGGCCCTTCCAATGCCATAGATTCCCGCCTACGCGGGAATGACAATGAGGGTGGTAGGAGTTATAATGAGAATGGGGATGATAAAGGTGGTAATAATGCGGATAAGAATAATAAAATCATTAACTGTTCATCCGTTGTTCTAACCACCGGCACTTTCCTTCGTGGCATGATTCACATTGGCGACAAAAAAACCCCCGCAGGCAGAGTTGGCGAAGAGCCTTCTTACGGACTTTCTGCAACATTAGAAAAACATAATTTTAAACTTTCTCGCCTTAAAACTGGCACTCCGCCGCGCATTTTAAAAAGCTCAATTGATTTTTCCAAATTAGAAGAACAAGCGGGTGATAATCCTGCAATACCTTTTTCTTATCTAAATGAAAAAATTTTTGTTCCACAAATTTCTTGTTTCATCACTTACACTAATAAAAAAACTCACGAAGTTATTAAAAATAATCTTCACAAATCTGCCATGTATGGAGGCTATATTGAAGGTGTTGGGCCGCGATATTGCCCGTCAATTGAAGATAAAATTCATCGTTTTGCGGATAAAGAAAGGCATCAAATTTTCTTAGAGCCTGAAGGCTTAGATAGTGATTTAATTTATCCAAATGGCATTTCAACTTCACTGCCACAAGAAGTGCAAATTGAATTTTTAAAAACCATTGAAGGGTTGGAAAACTGTGTGGTTACGCAGGCTGGGTATGCAATTGAATATGATTTTGTTGATCCGCGTGAATTATTGCAAACTTTAGAAACTAAAAAAATTAAAAATTTATTTTTCGCAGGGCAAATAAATGGTACAACTGGTTATGAAGAAGCAGCGGGGCAGGGCATTGTGGCAGGAATTAATGCTGCCCTAAAAACTAAAAAATCTCAAGTTAATAATTCTGCGGAAGAATTTATTTTAGACCGTTCAAACAGTTACATTGGTGTGATGATTGATGATTTAACCACACTTGGCACTTCTGAGCCTTATCGTATGTTAACTTCTCGCGCTGAATATCGTTTAAGTTTGCGCGCTGATAATGCTGATTTTAGATTAACAGAAATGGGAATAAAAATTGGCTGTGTTAAAGAGCAGCGCGCTTTGGCGTTTTTAGAAAGAAAAGAAAAAGTTTTGCAAGGAAGTGAGTTTTTGGAAAAGTTAAAAATTTCACCAAATAAGTTGGCTAATTTTGGCGTGACGATTAAGCAAGATGGAATTGTTCGCAGTGCATTACAACTTTTGTCTTTTCCAAATATTTCTTTTGATATTTTAGAAAAAATATGGCCTGAAATTTCTGCCGCTAATATTAGTGATGAAACTAAAAAACAAATTGCAATTAATGCCATTTACAGCTCTTACCTGAAGCGCCAAGAAAATGATTTGGCAATTTTTCAGAAAGATTCCAACATGAAAATTCCTTTGAATATTGATTACAGTAAAATTCAAAGCCTTTCAAATGAGGTGAGGGAGAAGTTAAATAAACTTCGCCCAACTACAATTGCCGCGGCTTTTAGGGTGCAAGGTATAACGCCGGCTTCAATGATGGCGGTGATGGTTTATATTAAGAAGGGTGGGGTTGGTTAGAATTTTTTAGTTTTGAGTGCGCAAAATCTACCGCCCCTAACCCCTCCTTATCAAGGAGGGGGATTAAAAGCATTCTCCTCCTTATCAAGGAGGGGATTAAACCAAACTCGGAGCATTTCCCCTCACTGATAACGAGGGGTTAGGGGCGGTAGAAAAAACACATTCTTACTAAATTTCTACTTCCAAAATTCACAAACCGCACTAAATCAAATAAACTTATAAAAACTTCTTGCGGTATATGCAAAACTCAGCTAGAGTGTTACAACAGAATAAATTTTTTTTAAATAAAAGTTAAAAAATTATGCCATACTCACCTATTCAAAATATAAATGTTAGTGGAAGTTCTGCTATCACAAAAAATAGCCCGTGGCCTATATCTTTTTTAGAAGCACAATCCGATGAATATGTTTACAGTGAATGGGAGCTTGAAGAAATCAAAAAAAGAGCCCTTAAAAAATTTGCTGATGTTGCTTTAGCTGAAGCTGCTAACGAACAATTTATTAAAGATGGTCATTTTGTAGAAGACATGGTTAATAAACATCACTTGCCGGAAATTATTTCTGATGTTAAAAAAAAATATCAAGAGGCATCTCTTCAATATGACCCTAAAAAAGTAGCTGTAATAAAACCATTATCAGGACAAAAAAAATCATTAACCATAGATGAAATAAAAAATCATTTAGAAACCAAAGAAGATTTAATTGGTGGCTCTATGGTTCCACAAATCAGGGGTAGTAGTAGTATGTTACTTGATGGAGCAAGAGCTAAAACAGTTAATATGTTGGGCAGTGGTTTGATTGTTGTAAAGTATGATAGTAAAGAGGA
>CAMDRL010000146.1 GCA_945906835.1 Rickettsia typhi | reverse complement strand
ACTCAGCGTCTATATTTACCTCACTCATATCATTAACAATTACCGCCACTTTTTTTCCTTGGCGATTATTTAAAATATGATTAAGAAGAGTTGTTTTTCCTGAACCTAAAAAACCAGAGAGAACCGTGACGGGAAGTTTTTTTTCTAACATGACGCAATAAGAATTATAAATTAGTGTTATAATGTAACATTAATTTATAATTCTTATTTAAGTCAACTTAAAGTTCTTAAAACCTTAAAAAATACTTTAATAACCTGTTCTAAGAGCATTTAAAACATATTCCTTCAATTTCTAAGCTTGATTTTTGTAAAAGAAATTTATTTTTTTTAACTGATGAAAGTATCAAATCAGAAAATTTACTATCTAGGCTTTCTTGAATAGATCCGCATTTAGAGCATATTAAAAAGAAACAAAAACCCTCATCCACAAGATGATAACATGTAACATATGAATTAAAGCTGTTTATTTTGTGAATAAAATTATTCGCCATTAGAAAGTCAAGGGCACGATAAACAGTTGGTGGCTCGGTAGAAGGATTCTTTTTACGCATTTGTGACAAAATGTCATAGGCTTTTATCATGCCGTGATTTTTTGATATTATTAAAAACACCTCCCTGCGTAAATCGGTAAATTTTAAATTACGCTCTTCACATGCTCTCTCAATCTTTTTTTCAAGACCATCTAAGCAAATTTTATGGTTAGCACACTTACTCATATTTATAAAATAAAGGTTAAAAAAGATCTTGAGCGCGTTTTAGATAATGTTATAAAATAATGCAAAAAATCTTTAATTTAATTTTGGGATCGCCATAGCATATGCTAAAACATAAATTTATAGTCTGGTTTTGGTATATGGGTATCCCCACGACCGTGCGTCGCCACTAGTGTGACGAGAGGATAAATAACTATACCAAAACTCTTGCAATCTTAACTCCAAAAAAGATACACTCAAAACTCGCTTTTTTCAAAGCAACATTTATTTAAAAATGAAACACATTTCAAATAACTTCACAAAACAATCTTTCTCCTTCAAGGCTTACAGCCTAAACGCTTTTTCTGCTTATTCTTTTAGCTGTTGCAACTGCGGTTGCTAATTATTTCTCTTTAAAACTTCTATTTCAAAAACCATTCACCTTCTCAAATATGAGACTGGTGATTTATGGTTTCTCTTTATTTTAAATATTTAAAAAATGACAATAAAACCAGTAAGCGCCTTGCTTATTGTGGCATTTGGACAGATTAATTTTCTGTTACAAAATCACGAATCTTCACGAGAGAAAATTAAAGAATTTCATCAAAAGAAATTTGAAAAAACTCATGATTTAAAAGAAGAAAAGGACGCAAAAAAAATAGTTTCCAAAACTTCAAACAAGCAACTTTCAGCGCGAATTAAAAATGTTAAAGGATGGAATTTTAAAAAAGTTTTATCTTTTGAAGATAATCAAAAAGAATTTCAAACTGCATTTGAAGAAATAAATCCAATTGTAAAATTTGTGAATTTGGCATCTACAAGTGGCGTTGAATCAGCTTGGTTTGGTTGTTGCAGATCCAGCTAAACTATAAAAGCAACTCCCCTTCAATGGGAATAAATTTAGAAGCAGAGTTAATTAAAGAATCCGCAGTAAGTTCAGGCACGCCATAAACTTCAACAGAATTATCAAAATCTTTTCTGATTTTTTGCACCAATAAATCAAAATCTCCATCTCCTGAAAGTAAAATTACCACATCTGATTCTTTAGCATGTTCCATTACATCAAGAGTAATTCCAACATCCCAATCACCTTTTGCTGAGCCATCATTTCTTTGAATGAATGGTTTTAATTTTACCTCAAAACCAATAGCGCGCAAAATATTTTGAAATTGTTTTTGTTTTTCATCATTGCGTCCAATTGCGTAGGCAAAAGCTTTTACAGCATTTCTGCCTTTGGTTGCTTGCGCCCAAAATTTATTGTAGTCAAAATTCTTCTGATAGCGCTGCTTGGTGGTGTAATAAATATTTTGAACATCTACGAAAATTGTTACATTTTGCATTTTTTTTAAGAATTATCAATATTTACAGGATTTTCTTTCGCCAAATTGGCTAATTCTTTTCTGTAATTTTCAACTTCCAAAGCTCTCCAAAAAAACCTCATCACCGCAATCCACAAAAAAAGTACCACAATCACATTACTACTAAATCCAGCCTGCACAATTTGATATGTGTAAACCGCCTTATCCAATGTCCAGAAAATCATCGCTAGAATTATCGCCCATCTGCGTCCTTTGTAAATAAATAAAGCGATGAATAAATAAATTGCAATACCAAAACAAGCCCCTTTTATTGAAACAACATCTTCGCCAAAATAAAAAGTTGCGAACACCGAAATTAGCGAAATAGCTAAAATGATTAGAGTGGAAATGCCTTTGTAAGATTTGTTAATTTTGAGCGTACTGTAATTCAAAATCTGATTTTTTAACTCAGCTTCATCAATATTGAATGATAGCAGGTTATTTTTTCTTGGTTTATTTTGATTCATGTTTGAAGGCTTATTTGTAAGGTTTTCTGGAGTAAGAGCAGCATCTTGCAAGCCCTTTTAAAAAAATTCAAGATGATTTAAAAACAATAACAAACATAATCATTGCAGAGCTAGAATTTCTTAGGATCGCAAAGCCGATTCCCCTGCTGGTCGGGGTTTGCAACCCCGACCTAATGTTCATTAAAATAAACATCTAACAAGCATAAGTCGGCATTACAAATGCCGACCAGCACAGGATTTGAAGAGATATATCTGGGTTTAACTTTAGCTAAAATCTATTCCATAATCAATTATCAATTCATTTGGTTTTTCTATATCACTAACACTTTCTTTTGAAAATTTAACGATTTCCTGCTTTACTAATTTTTCTGGCAAAGCGTTCAGGAAGTAAGTTTCCAAGATTTTCTTACCTCTTTGCTCTTGGTCGCTATTTTTAATTTGATAGCTTTCTTCCAATGGCTCTAAAATTTTTCTTTCAGAGTTTATAGAGCTTAGATTTCTTGTTATTATTAGTTCATTTTTTGCTCTTGTTAATGCAACATAGAGAACCCTTCTTTCTTCTTCAATTTGATCAATGTCACTAATTGATAGCGAAGACGGAAAGTTTTTTGGAGAAACATTAACTATAAAACAAATATCAGATTCTAACCCTTTTGCTGAATGAATTGTTGATATTACAGCAACATCTTTGATTTCTGTTTTTTCTAAATCACTACTCATCAGGGTTGGAGAGTTGCTAATGTTAGTAGAGTTATCTAAAATACATTCAGATATAAACTCGCCTAAGCTTGAATATTTTCCGGCCAAAACTGACAACACTGGAAAATCTGATTTTCTTTTTCTAACCCAATCTTCTTTGGGGCTGTTGCAAATCACCTAAACTTTCACTAATGGGGACGTTGCAAATCTAACTTTTTAAAAAACCTAAGCTCAAAAATTTTTGCAACCCAAAAACTGGGAAATTTTGTTATTTTTTTGAGTCAAATTCGATTAATTTTTGGTAAATTTCTTGGTAAATTTGGAAATTTTGGTGATTT
>CAMDRL010000145.1 GCA_945906835.1 Rickettsia typhi | reverse complement strand
CTAACGACACCAAAATAAAAACTCTGATTGAAAAATTAGATGATAAAAATCGTGAAATTGAAATTGCCCGAATGTTATCTGGTGAAAAAATTACGCCAGAGGCGCTTGCCGCTGCTAATCGTTTGATATATTGATTTAAATGCTTTACTTGGAAATATCACTTAACATCATTAACCGTTGGTTGAGTGTAGTCGAAACCATTGGAAGCTTCCTGCTTTGGATTCACACCGCAGAAGGAACCCTCCGATGGTTTCGACTACGCTCAACCAACGGTTAAGATAATTTCTATTTAAGATTACTTTGAATTTTAAATTTAGGTTTTACACTTGAACGCATTCACTTTTTTCAACTTTCTAAATTTTAAAAAATGTCACAAGACGGTGCCACAATAAGGCATTTTAGAAACTTTGGTATTATTGCTTTTCTCATAATTTTTGTTCTTGCTCTTTGTTTTTACATAACAGGCTCTCTTATTGTGATGTCTGTTAATGGCAAATGGGAAATCATAAAATCGTATTGGAATTTATCCTTAGATAAACAATTTGTTTATCTTTACAAAACCATGGAAGGCTATTGGCAATTCTACTTTAAACATCGCTCAACTCTTACTACTACAAGTCACAATGGTTTTGTCATTAAACTTTGGCTTTTTACCTTCATTCCTTACACATTATTAATAGTTATTGGCTGGATTTTTAGAGCTCCATTAAAAGATTGGAGACCATTCAAAAAAGCAGAATCAGTTCATGGTGAAGCCAGATGGGCTAATACCAAAGATATTAAAAAAATGGGTTTGCGCTCTAAAAATGGCGTTTTGCTTGGTATGTATAATAATAAAAGGCTGGTCGCAGATGGTTATCAGCATATCTTATTATTTGCTCCAACAGGTTCTGGTAAAGGTGTGGGCTTCGTAATTCCTAATTTATTATTTTGGAATGAATCGGTAATTGTGCATGATATTAAGTTAGAAAACTATGAATTCACCTCTGGCTGGAGAAGAAATCATATGAAACAAAAAGTGTTTCTATGGAACCCAGCAGATCCAGATGGTATTTCTCATTGCTATAATCCAATGGACTGGATTAGTAAAAAACCCGGACAAATGGTGGATGATGTTCAGAAAATCTGCAACTTCCTGCTTCCAGAACAAGAATTTTGGCAAAATGAAGCTCGCGCTCTTCTTACTGGTGTTATGCTCTATTTAGTGGCGGACCCTAATAAACCCGCCACTTTAGGAGAAGTTGTTAGAACCCTTAGAAATGACGATGTTATTTATAATTTAGCAGTAGTTCTTGATACCATGGGCAAAATAATTCACCCAGTTTCTTACATGAATATTGCCTCTTATTTGCAAAAACCAGATAAAGAACGCGGTTCAGTTACTTCAACTGCTAACTCATCTTTAGAACTTTGGTCAAACCCTTTAATTGACACCACAACCGCAACTAGTGATTTCAACTTACATAAATTTAAAACCGAACCACATAGTGCTTACATTGGCTTAACTCCTGACAACATCAGCCGTTTGAAACCTTTAATGGGAATGTTTTATCAACAAGCTGCAGCATTTTTTACCGCAAAATTGCCACAACCACATGAAAAATTTGGTGTTTTAATGCTAATGGACGAGTTTCCAACTCTTGGTAAAATGGAGCAATTTTTATCAGGTATTGCTTATTTTCGTGGTTACAAAGTCAGGCTTTTCCTCATCATTCAAGATACAGAGCAGCTAAAAGGAATTTATGAAGAAAGCGGCATGAACTCATTTTTATCAAACTCAACTTTCCGCATTACATTCTCAGCGAATAACATGGAAACCGCCAATTTGATTTCACAACTTTTGGGAAATAAAACTGCTAATCAAATTTCTTACAATAAACCAAAATATCTTGATCTTAATCCTGGTGCTCGTTCATTGCATGTTTCAGATGTGCAGCGCGCTTTATTACTACCGCAAGAAGTAATTCAACTTCCACGCGAAGATCAGATAATTTTAATTGAAGCTCAACCACCAATTCGCTGTAAAAAAATCTTCTACTTTAAAGATAAATTCTTTACACACAGATTGAAAAAGAAAACCAAGATTCCTCAACAAAAACCTTACATGCCTGATTATAGCAAAAACAAATCTTCCAAAGAACCAGAAGGTGGCGAAGCTTCAGCCCCTGGCGGCGCCTTAAATGGATAATAATTTAATAAATTAAAATGTTAATTTCATCAAAAGCCATTAAAGCAGCAGTAATTGGAGATCCAATTTCACATTCTTTATCGCCAAAAATTCACAATTTTTTATTAGAAAAATATCAAATTGACGGAGTTTATCTAGCTTTACAGATCAATAAAGATGACCTTTCAAACTCTATTGAATCGCTTGTAAAAATGGGCTTTGCTGGTTTCAATGTTACCATCCCTCACAAAGAAGAAATATTTAAAATTTGCGATTTCAAAAGCAAAACTGCCACTTTAACTGGCGCAGTAAACACGGTCATAATTACTGAAGATAAAAAACTTTTTGGTCATAATTCTGATGCTGAAGGATTTTTAAATAATTTAAAAAACTGTCATCCAAATTTCGATTTAAAAAATAAAACTGCTTTTGTAATTGGCGCTGGAGGAGCTTCCAGAGCCATTATTTACGCTTTAATAAAATCGGGAGTGAAGAAAATCTTTATTACCAATCGCAATGAAAATCGCGCTTTAGAATTGATTAAAAGTTTTAATGAATATGCTGCAAAAAAATCTTGTAAAATTGAGATTTTATCAGCAAAAGTTTTTGAAGAAAGTTTGAATGAATGCGACATTTTAATAAATTCAACATCACTTGGAATGCAATGGCAAGAAGCATTGCAAATTGATTTAAAAAATTTACAAAAATCAGCAATTGTTTACGATATTGTTTACAAACCTTTAATGACTGATCTTTTGCAGACAGCTGAAAAAAATGGTAATAAAATTGTTACTGGAATTGGCATGTTAACTCATCAAGCCTTGATTGGATTTGAAGCTTGGTTTAAGAAAAAACCTGAAATTGATAAAGAATTAGAAAATAACGCCATAACTTGGTCACAATCATAATATTTTAAATATGTTAGAAATAATAAAATCAACAATCCGAATCATAAAATCTTTTGCAATTTTTTTATTACTGCTCTGTTTGGTAGTTTTTATGATCGATAATCGTGAAATTATTACCATAAACACTTATCCACTACCATTCAAAATTGAGCTTAGGGCATTCTTGGTTATGATTTTATTCTTTGTTCTTGGAATGTTATTTGGGTTTTTGGTTTTTTCGCAAAAGATGATTAGTAAATCAATTAGTAATTTTAAGGATCGTCGTAGGCTTCAGAAGTTGGAAAAGGCTGGTAAAAATAAGGCAACTATTCCTTCTGCATAGTTAATAAATTTTCTTAAACCTTTGGTTGAGCGTAGTCGAAACCATAGGAAGGTTCTTGCTGCCGATTTGCATCACGGCAAGAACCTTCCAATGAGACTATCGTAAATTTAAATTCCTAAAAATTTTTTATAAAAAAATCCAATCATCAAATAAAATCAGAATTTAAGATTTTA
>CAMDRL010000144.1 GCA_945906835.1 Rickettsia typhi | reverse complement strand
TCCTTCTTCAACTCTTCAGCATAACGATCAATCCCAATATCCGCCTCTTTGTGACAAGCGTAAATGTATCTCTGCCTTAACCTCGTCAAATCAGTCTTACTATAAAGCCCATTCTTAGAATTAATATTTTTCTCTATTTTTTTCTTCTCACTTTTTTCATTTTTCTTAATGTCTGATTGAAATTTCTTAACATCTTCCTTATTAATTCCCAGCGATCCAAAGCTATTTTGATTATAAATATCTGCATTGTTTTTGACTTCATTGATATTGACCCTCTTAACATCTTCTTCACTCAAAAATGAATTAGGAAATTCCACATAAGACTGCTTTTGACAAATAGTTTTTTCCACCGCTTCTTTTTTTAACTTCTTTTTATTTATTTCCGTAAAACATTGGCGAGACTTATCTTGCGCTTTAGAACAAGTTTTAAAATTCTCTTTTCTCAAATTATATTTTGCACAAGTTGGATATTTCGCTGCCGCCTCTTTAAGTTTTTTATCTTCCTTAGCAAGTCTTTCGCTAATTACAAAACCAATATTGTAGGTACGATTAGGATGCTCCAAATAATCAATATTGCCAAAAGGCGGATCAAGTTCTTGATCTTCAATTAATCTTTTTCTGCATAAAAAATAGTCATCAATGACAATTTGATCTAAAGTATCAGGATTAAAACCCATTCTCACGCATTGCCTATGGTGATGATCTCCCATTTTTCTTAACTCTTTAATAAATTCTGATTCGCTCATATCAGATAAATTTAATGAAATTTTTGAGACTAAATCATTGATTTGGAAATTATATTTAGCGCCATCTTGAGCATTGTAACTTGCTCCAAGCTTGTATTTAGACAAAGAAAGACGACAACGCCAATAAATTGCATTCTTCAAATCAAAACCTTTAGCAGAATCTAAATTAAGAGACATGCAAAATTTATGATCTTGTCTTTCAAGATCTTGAATATTTTTAAAATTCGAAATCATGTAAGGCTCTTTCACTTTTACTGATGAGCAAGAAGATATGAGGCAGAAAGTTGCCACCAAAAAGTACATTAGAAAGTATTTTAGAAATTTTCTTTGCATGAATGAGATGAAATATCGAATAATTCTTTTTAGGATATTGAGTAATACTTTTTAAGATATTGAATGCAACTCACTATTACTTTTCAATTGTTTTATGATAAATATGCATCTTTTAGTAGGGCTTGGAAATATTGGCTTAGAATATGAATTAACTCGTCATAATTTTGGTTTTTTATTGCTTGATAAAATTATTGAAGATTATGCGTTCAATAGGATAGCGGCAAAAAAATTTCACAGTGAAATTTTTGCTGGAGAAATTTTTGGAAAAAAAATCATCGCCATCAAACCTCAAACATTCATGAACAGATCTGGAATTGCCGTTTTTGAAACTGCTAATTTTTACAAAATTCTTCCTGAAAATATTTTAGTTTTTCATGATGAAGTTGATTTAGTTTTAGGGAAATTACGGGTAAAAGTTGGCGGCGGAAATGCTGGACATAATGGTTTGAAGTCAATTGATGAAGCGATTGGAAAAGATTACACTAGATTAAGATTAGGCGTAGGCAGACCAGAAAATCCAGAATTTTCAACGGCAGATTATGTACTTGGTAAGTTTGGAAAAGAAGAAATTAAAACAGTTGAAAATGTGAATAAAAAAGTTTCTAACTTAATTGGAAATTTACTTGAGGGTAGGGCAGATGAGTTTTTGAATAAATTTCATTTGGTGTAATAATTTTTTAAACTGAACTCGCAAAATCTACCGCCCCTAACCCCTTATCAAGGAATGGAACTAAAAGTGTTTCCTTCTTACCAGAGAGGGGAAAAATAGCCTAAACGGCTATTTTCTTTCAACAACCCGTTCAGCGCATCAGTATCCCCCTCCTTGATAAAGAGGGATTAGGGGCGGTAGATTAAAGCACTCGGTTAAACAATTATTGCGCGCTTTTTATTTCATCTTTCTTAGTTTTTCTCTCATCAATCTTGTTAATCTTATCTTGCAACTTCCCCTTTCTTTCCAACATATGCTTATCTCTTGCTGCATCTCTTTCTTTTCTCAAAGCATCCATAGAAGCTCTTTTTTGATCATGACATGCTTTGGCATCAGTTGTTTTAGAAGCAGCATTAATACAAGATATCTCAACATCAATAATAGATTTTTCTCTATTAAGACTGCTGATAATTTCTGATTTATGAGCAGCAAAATTTTCATTACCATCTTTAACAGTTTCTTGAGCTTGAGCTGAGAAGCTTGATAATAAAGATGCTGATAAGGCAATAATAGCAAATTTATTTTTCATAATTTTTTTATTTTTCATAATTTTTATTTATTATCCTCCTTGTCACCCCGAACTTGTTGCGGGGTCCATTTTTATATCCAATATAATTATGTTTTTGACAAGATGGACACCGCAACAATTGCGGGGTAACAATGGTGTGAGTGTTTAATTATTGGTCTTGCAAAAACTGTTTATAACCAGCTTCATCCATGGCATCAGCTAATTCAGAATCACCTTTGCTTAATTTAAGTTTAGCAATCCATCCTTCAGTATAAGATGCATTGTTAACCAATTCAGGAGCGGAAGTTAAATTTTCGTTGACTGCCACAACTTCACCAGAAGCAGGAGCGTAAACATCGCTTGCTGATTTTGAAGATTCAACAACTGCAAAAGCATCGCCAATTCCATAAGTATTTCCAACTTTTGGCAATTCAACATAAACTAATTCGCCTAAAGCTTCAGCTGCATATTGTGTAATTCCAATTGTAGCAATATCGCCTTCAATTTTAATCCACTCATGGTCTTTTGTAAATTTCATATTTTCTCCTTTAATTATTATTTTTTAGCCCTCTTTGAAAAAGAGGGTAGATCAATCGCCCTATAGAATATTAGGGCGATTGAGACGGGTGATTTATTTTAGCTAAATCCTCCGTTTTCGCCTTGCGGCTAATCCACCTACTTTTTACTCACAAAAAAACTTTATTGAGTGAGTTGCAATCGTCAAGACCATTGTCAAAGGAGGCTTACTTTTTTACTGATTTAGTTCTGGCCTCAACAAACACAGGTGAGTGTAAAATTGCAGGAATTTCACGATCTCTTACCACTGCAGTTACAGCATCGCCAACTTTCGCAACGCTAATGTCAAAGTAACCTTGACCTATTGAAACTTTCAAGTTTGGCGAAAAACCACCAGAGCTTAAAAAGCCAATTTTTTTACCATCTTTTCTAATCTCAGTGCCTTCTCTGGCAATGCCACGATCAAGTAATTTAACACCAATTCTTTTTCTTTTAACGCCTTCAGCCTTTTCTTTTAAAACGCGATCAGCACCGATGAAGCCAGTGTTGCTTTTGCTAACAACCCAACCCAAAGCAGCTTCAATTGGTGAAGTTGTATCATCTAAATCATGTCCGTAAAGTGGATATCCCATTTCTAAACGCAGAGAATCTCTAGCGCCAAGACCAATTGGTTTTACTTCTGAAAATTCGCAAAGTTTAGTCCAAAAATCAGCAGCAGCAGAACTTTTAATACTAACTTCAAAGCCGTCTTCTCCAGTGTAGCCAGTTCTTCCAACAATAACTTCTTCGCCATTTTTAAGAGCGTAAGTAGCAATAT
>CAMDRL010000143.1 GCA_945906835.1 Rickettsia typhi | reverse complement strand
AATGCGTTAAGTCTACCGCCCCTAACCCCTCCTTATCAAGGAGGGGAACGAAAAAAGAATTCCCTCCGTTATAAGGGAGAAAATATCCTAAACGACTATTTTCGACAACAGCGCGCTTCAGTGCCTAAGGATCCCCCTCCTTGATAAGGAGGGGTTAGGGGCGGTAGACTTAACGCATTCAATATCTCACAAGAATAACCACAAAAATACTGCACAAAATACCTAGATAAAAGATTTAATCTTCTTCTACTCAACAGTCTTTTCAACATCTTTCTTAATTTCAACCTTATTAGACAAATTCTCATATCTCTCAGTCTCATAAACCTTCTCCTCATAATAAAAATCCTTCAAAGCATCTTCCTTGCTAACATTCTTGTAAATCAATTCACCAAGTAAATTTTTAAGACCAAAAACCGCTAATATTTTATCATAATAAACATTACCTCGGCTAATTTGCGCCTTATACAATTCCCGTCTTCCTTCTAACAAATCAATAATAGACTTTGTCCCAAGCCTTTCTTCCTGCTTCAAAGCCTCAACATAAAGCACATCCGCTTTCTCTTGTTCTTTGGCAGATTCATATTGCGAATACAGATTTTTAATTTTGTTAATCGCCTCCGCAATCTGTTGTTTCACCATATTCTTACTTGCATCAAAGCCATATTTCTGACTTTTAAAAACATTATTAGCCTCACTAATATTAGAATATTCCACGCCAGAATTAAAAATTGGAATATGAAGATTTAGATATGCTGAATTATTTTTATAAGTATGGTTGTTGTAATAGAGAGGATTTTTTTCTTCTGAAGCACTAAGTGTTGCCCTTACAGAAGGGGATAAAGCTGATTTTGCCATCAAAGATTGTTGTCTTGCCGAATCCATTGAATATTTAGCAGATCTAATTTCAGGATTATTTTGTAAAGCAATTTCAAATAAATTATCAATATTCAACTCATCCAATTTTTTGTAAAAAACCTCATCATTAATTTTCTTCAAAACGCCAATTTCAGAAATCATAATTCCCGTCAATCGAGCAAAAATATTTTTCTGTGAATCAAGATTATTTTTAGTAGCAACTTTACTATTAATTGCCGCAATAAAATCAGCATTAGCCTTAGCAAATTCTGACTTGGTAGCATCTTTAGCTGAATATTTTTTTTCAATATAAGCCAACATTTTTTCTTGATATTCCACATTCTCTTCTTCAATTTTCAGCAATTCTTCATAACGCAAAATATTTAAATAAGACTGAATCACGCTTGCAAAAATCTCTTGTTCTTTAGCATCTTTTTCAGCCATTTCTTTTTTTATAACACTATCCGCCCTTTTAATATCAAAGTAAGTTGAACCGCCATTGAAAAGCTCTTGGGACAGGCTGGCACTTCTTTTATTAGTACTACCTTTAATTGTGGCACCATCAGTAATTTTGGTATTTTGTGAGCCACTATTAATATCAATTCCCACTTGCGGCAAAAACCCACCATAGGCTTTTAATTTTTGTGATTCGCTTGCTTTGAGAGTGTAATTCTGTGCTTTTAAATCAGGGTTATTATCATAGGCGAAGTTTATTGCTTCTTGCAGGTTCATTTCTGCTTTAGCTGAAGATAAGCAAAAAGACAGAAATGGTAAAACTATTAAGAATTTTAGGATTGCCCTTCTCACCCTTGTCATTCCAGCACCCCTTGTCATTCCCGCGAAGGCGGGAATCCAGTGTTTAAACATAGTACGCAATGGATTCCCGCCTTTGCGGGAATGACAAGGAAGACGGAAATGACGAAGAGAGTTTGGAATGATAAAAAATAAAAATGGTAAAATTATTAAAAGTTTTTTCATCATTCTTCCCTAAAAGCCCGATTCATACTTACAAAAAGCGGATCAAATAAATAACGCATAAAAGTTCTTGAACCAGTAATAATATGGCTTTCCGCAGGCATTCCAGGATAAAGACTAACTCCCTTCAACCGCGAAACTTCTTTTTCATTAATTTTTACTCGCGCTGTAAAATAGTAAGAACCATCAACCTGATCTTGAAAGCTATCAGCCGAAACATCAATCACCTCACCTTTTAACATTGGCACTGCTTTAGTTTTGTAAGCTGAAAGCCTCACTTTAGCTTTAAGTCCAACTCTCACCACATCAATATCTTGTGGCGAAACTTTTGCTTCAATTATTAATTCATCATCTTGTGGAATTACCTCAAGAATTTCACCAGCTGGCGCAATAACTCCGCCTTTAGTATGAAATTTTAAATCATTCACAATACCATCTTGCGGCGCTCTGATTATGGTTCGTTGTAAAATATCAGATGAGGCAAATACTCTTTCTTCTAAGTCGGCAATTTTAGCTTTAACTTCCTGTAATTCCTTTATCACCTCATTCATCTTTTCAGTTTTTATATTAGCAATTTCAAGTTCGGTTTCATTAATTGCCTGTTTAACTTTGGAAATATTAGCTTCATATTCACCTTTCTTTCCCTGCAATTCTGAAGTTTCTTTTTTTAATTCCAAATAACGGCTTCTGGAAATAATGCCTTCTCTGTATAATTCATCCAATGATTTTGATTCCTCTTTTGTAAATGCCATTTTCTCTTTAACCGATTTTGACTGAGATTGTAAAGCAACAATTTCATTATTCAGCTGCTTAATTTTCTGCAATAAAATACTTACTCTTTCATCCGTTGATTTAGTTCTACTTAAAAATAAATTTCTCTCACCTTCAATAATTTTTATAAAATCGACATCATTTTTATATTCAAATTCAACTGAAGAAAAGTCTGGCATCGCAATTTGATTAGTTTCACCTTCTAATCTAATTCTAGTAACTTTCAAAGCAAATAACTGCTTTTTTACCAATTCTTGATTCGCCTTAGCCGATGTTTCACTAAGTTTTATCAACGGTTGACCTTTTCTTACTCTTTCACCATTCTTAATAAAAATTTCCTCTATTATTCCACCTTCTAAATGTTGAATTAATTTTTTATTTGAATTTAACACAACTTTGCTTGGCGCAATTGCAGTACTGTCAATTCTGGCTGTAATTGACCATAAAAGAAAAAACCCAAACAACCCACAACTTGCCCAAAGACCAAGTATTATTGGCTTCCTAGCAATATTCAAAGATTCATCATCAGATTTTTTCTTAAGAGTTTTTTTAGCGGTAATACTGGTAATTCTGTAAGAATTATTGAGATATATTTTAAATTTCTGCCAAGATTTTTTTCTGAATTTTGAACTGATAATTAAAGAAGTTAAAAAAGAGATAAATAACACAAGACCTTCTCTTAAATTCTTTAAGAGAAATTTAAAAAGTTTTTTGGTTAATTTTTGAGATTTTTTGAAATCTTTTTTAATCATTTGTGAATATTGTGGTGTAAAGCAATAAAATGTTATCCTTATCCTCCACTTATTACTCCCAACTTCGCGGGAATGACAAGTAGGCTCTGGAACGACAATGTATTAAAAATTACAAAGAGTTAAAAATCTACACAAAATCAAAATCCCCACCATCCAAAGCAATCTTCCCAGTAAGCGTTACTTTAAATGTATGATCATGATCTTCAATAATAGTATTACTACCAGAATAGTAATAATGAAGAACTGAATCATCAGCTGAACTTGTGCCGTTAACTATACTTGAGAAGCCTAAGTTTGAAAAATCTATTTGATCTTGTCCT
>CAMDRL010000142.1 GCA_945906835.1 Rickettsia typhi | reverse complement strand
AAATTACTTCCTGTGATGTTGATATTTGAGCCTGTTGTTGTGTCAGCTGAAGTTGAAGCTGAAGTTGTTGCCGCTTCACTGTCTGCTCCAAGTCCAGTTGTTGTTAGGTTTATTGTTCCTTCTGAAGTAATGTTTGATCCAATATTTGTTACAGAATCAGTAATACTTGTTCCGCCCTTCTTCTTACTTCCCCAACTTGATTCTGTTCGATTGTGAAGTTGCAATGTGCTGATGTTAATATCATCTCCCGCTGTAATTGCCGCGTTACCTGTTGTGGTGGTTGCATCATCAAAAGTATTTTTCGTTGCAACAATCTCTGCCGCTAAATTAGTAAAGTCATTACCCGCATTAATACTAATCGACCCACCGCTTAAACTCGCAGTTTGTATTAGCGTACTACTAATATTCCCATTGCTTCTTGCAGTTGTTCCAGTTGTTAATTGATAAGGCGTAAATCCTAAACTTGTATTGCTGCTGCCAACCAAACTGTTATTCTTATTTAAAAGATTAAGATCATTAGTTCTGATTATTGAACTATTAATAATACTCCCATTCGTTGCCGTCAAATTCAAAGCATTAACCGCCTTTACGCTTCCTCCCAAATTCAAAATATCCCCAACGATAGCCGTAATATTTACATTCCCAGTTGCAATAGAAGAAGACCCTGAATAAGTGCCAGTTGAATCAATATTAATAGTTTTAATAGTAGCTTTAACAATTGAGTTAGTAATGTTATTCAAACTTCCCACATTGATATTAACATCCCCCCTGCTGCTAATAAACGATCCATTATTAGTTAAAGTTGCTGCTGGTGCATTAATGGTTAAATTACCTTTAGCAAATATTGTTGAACCTTTAGCAAGTGAGCCATTATTTAAAGAAGAAGCTGTAATTTTAGATGATAAAATACTTTTATTACCAGTAGTTTTACTGTTATTAAGATCAGCAAGAGTTACAGAAGTTCCAAGCAACTTATTCCTTGTTGCAAGGCTTAAATAGATTTTAGGAGAGAAGATATTTTGTCCATTAATTACACTGCTTTCAAACCAAATGATGTCCTTGTCTAAAGAGTTGATCTGATCAGAAGTTAGAGAAGAAGTAATATCAAGATTAAGACGAGTTTTCTCCAAAACGGCATTGTCGATTAGAATCTTTAACTGATTGTTAAAATCAGTTTCAGAATCTACCAGAAATAATGCATCATTTCTTAAATTAAGAATTTGATCTTTTAAAAGTTTGGTTTCTACAAAAGCATCACCAAGCATTCGAGAATTGTCTTTCCCAGCCTCTCTTTGAGCAATTAGGAAATCTGATTGGTTGATGCCTAACTCTGAGAAGAAACAAGAGAGGAAAAATAGCCGCTAATGTCTTTTACTAATCCTAATTTTTGAAACAACACCATTTCTAAGAAAGCTTTAATTTCCTGCTTAATGTTAACTCTAAATCAAATAGTAAAAATCTTAGCATTAAATGATAAGCCTTTTATTTACTGGCTGTAGAGGTGATTTGTAATTTAATGACTCATATCTGTGCCCCATGGGTCACAGATTCACCTTTTTTATTGTAAGGAATTTTTTTTGTAGAATTTTGTAGCGGTGTCTAAATTCTTAAAGAAAAAATAATTAATTTCAACCAAGTCTTTTTCTATGAAACAAAAGAAAATAAAAATAACAAAAACCAGCCCTTCAAAATCACAAGAAAAAACCATCTCCACCAAAGAATACAACAAACTCTTAACCGACATCAAAAATTTAATTGAAAGCGGAGTTGATAAAGCCAACGAAAACGGCAACAGTACTGTAATCTCAACTTACTGGAAAATAGGAGAAAGAATTAACGAAGAATCGCTTTCCACCAAATCAAGTTATCACAATTCAATTCTAAAAGAAATATCAGACGAATTAGAAATTGAAAGATCAAGCCTTTCTCGTTATTTAAATTTTTACAGAACTTATAAATCACCACCAATCAACACAATATTAAGCTGGTCACATTATCGCTGCCTTCTTGCAATCAAAGATGAAAAGCTAAGAAAACAACTTGAACAACAAGCCCAAGAAAAAGGCTGGTCAAAAGAAAGGCTGATTAGTGAAATTAATAAAGCACAAAAATCTGATAATGACAAAAATTCTAAATCACTTCTCAAAAGACCAACTGACAACACTTATCTTTACAAAGCTAAAATATTAGAAGTAATTGACGGCGATACTTTAATTTTAAACATTGATCTTGGATTCCAAGTTTGGAAAGAACAAAGAGTCCGCCTTGCTCAAATAAACTGCCCAGAAAAATTCACCAAAGCTGGACAAAAAGCCTTCAACTTCCTAAGGCAAAAAGCCACCACCCTTGACACAATCCTAATCCAAACCAAAAAAATCGACATCTACGGACGCTATTTGGCGCACATCTTCTATCCACAACAGTTGGCTGGTGAATCAAGAAGAAGAACTGACTATAATGAGATTTTTAAGAATGGAGTTTATCTTAATGAAGAGATTTTAAGGGGTGGATTTGGAGAGGTGGTTTAGTTCGGGCGCTTGGCACTTTTTAGCGTCTAGCGCCAAGATTTAACAGCTTTATTCCTAGCACTTTTCTTTCTCTAATGACTTTATTTTGGCTTCTATAATAATTTTAAGAAATAGCCACCAAAGATAAATATTGGATGATTTGGTAAAAAACTCATCATCACAAAGTCCGTGATAAACTTCATTTCGTAAATTTGCTCCATGCTTATGATTCAATAATGCCTCGATATAGAATATAGAATTTTTTCCGAGCAACTCATCATTATCTAAGTGTTTTCTGTAGGTAGCCTCTTTAAGAATTGTTCCCAAAAGATTATCCTGCTGAACTAGATTTTCGTTAGTTTTTAAAGAATATACCCCAGCATTTTGAAGTCTTATTCTAAGCATAGATTCTATTTGAGCGGGAATAATGTAGGATGAAACAACCCAGTCTTTAAAGAATCCAAACTGAATGGCTGCAAAAATCTGATTTAGTTTTTGTTGAGGAAGAAGAGGGTTGTCTTTAATAAAAAAAATGATCGCTTGATCGAGATCGTCTTTATTGAAGTTTTGAATTATGTTCTTTCTAAGCTCTTCGATTCCAATAACGGAATATTCCAAATAAGAGCTTAATTTTTGCACAGCCCTATCTTTTTCTGGATTTGAATTTGGAATTTCTTTTGCGCCATTGCCAATGGTTACTCGACTTACTGTATCAGCGAGAGTTATTTCGGTTTTTTTAGAAAAATCTTCATATCCAAGTAAGCGATCTTTTGTAAAAAGACGCAATGTCATCAGTATATCTGAGTTATATTTTTTTAACTCTTCTAACCTTCTATGACTCTCCTCAATTAAAGGAGAAGCATCAAATTCTACTTGGACCAACTCTAAACCTTCTGACATCTTTTTATTGAATTCTGTTAGTAACTTTTCCCAACTATTTTCTAAAATTACATCCTCCGTTGATTTGGGATTAATTTTCTTTAAATCTCCTAGAGCATCTTTTAGCCAGTGACTAGCACCAATATAACTATTGTGGGCAATTTCTCCTTCTAGTGCAAATCGATTAGCTTCTTCGTAAAGATTTTTAGCTTTATGACGATAGAAGTTGTTTATCTTTTTCTGTTGTTTTAGTTTTTTTGCGACTTCGACACCAATACCACATATTCTGTCC
>CAMDRL010000141.1 GCA_945906835.1 Rickettsia typhi | reverse complement strand
TGTTTACCAAATCACAAAAATTTACAAACTTGCTAAGAAATTTACTAAAAATTAATCGAATTTGACTCAAAAAAATAACAAAATTTCTTAGTTTTTTGGGTTGTGAAAATTTTTTAGCTTAGGTTTTTTAGAAAGTTAGATTTGTAACGGCTCAATTTTTTATTTGGATTGCTTTCTTTCTTTGCTAATAGAGAAGAAACTGCAATCCAGAACTCATCAGATACATGAAAAAAATTAGAGATAATTTGTTGTTTTTGTTGATAGAAATGAATAACAAATTATGTGTTTTATTTGATAAATATCAAATGTTATTTAGGGATAGGTTTTTAAAATAAGTTTTCATTAGAAAAAAAATTTATTGCAATTTTATTCTAAAAAAGCAATTCTAAATTAGAAATTTGATTATAAAATATTACGATCCATTTATTAAAACAACATCCATAAAATGAAAAAATTAAAATCTAAAGCTTTTTCACTAATTGAGATCTCGGTAGTCATTATTGTAATTGGCATTTTAATTGCTGGTGTTACTCAAGGAAGTGCTTTAATTAATAAGGCAAAATATAATACCGCTATAACTCTTACTCAAAGCTCTCCAGTTCCATCAACTCCGGGTTTAAGATTATGGTTAGAAACAAGTTTAGAACAAAGTATATCTAAGGTTCAAGCATCTGATGGAACTGCAGTTACTGTGTGGTATGATCTTAACCCGCAAATATCTAATAAACTTTTTGCTCGTACAACTTCAACTGCCATATTGTATAAAGTAAAATCTGAAATTAATGGCTTGCCTTCATTATATTTCCCAGGTGCAATTGCAGACTTCTTTACGATTTCTACTTCTAGTGGGTCAACTATTGCAACTCCAATTCCTACTACAAATAATGCTTTTTCATATTTTATAGTTTTGAAGGCTGATTCCGTAGGTAGTGTTGATGATGCATTTTTTAATGGCACTACTGACATTAGCGGTTGGGGTTATAGACATAACGTCTCTGCTAAAGTTTTCTTATATAAAGGTGCAACTGCAACTGATACAGCTGTACTTGGATCTTCTGCTTTAGCAAAAGCAGAAGTTATATCAGCTACTTCTGATGGAGGTACTTTAGGAGCTCTTAGATTATATGTTAATGGCGTTTCTGATGGTACATTTGGTGTCAATGTTACAGCTACCGTAACATCTCCAACTGTTGGATTTTATATTGGATCAAGAAATTTAACAGGTAGCGCAGATAATAACTGGAGAGGTTTTATTTCTGAAATTATTATTTTCGAGAAAAAATTATCTGATGCAGATCGTAAGGCAATTGAAAAATATCTTGGTACAAAATATAATATCCCAGTTACTATTTAGTTCAGGGTCTATTTTAATTTTATAAAAACCGAACTGCTATTTTAGTGGTTCGGTTTTTTTGTTATTCTAACTACCTTGTCATTCCCGTAAAAGCGGGAATCCATGCTTATCTTGCATATTTCTAACTTCGAATTTTTGGTAAAAATTTACTCGAAGAATAACTCTGTATCACCTGATAAAGCGTTATTCTTCGTCGCAATTTTTTCTCAAAACTTCTTAGTTAGAAATATGCAAGATTAGCTTAGTATGTTATAGTTTATTCACAGTTGTATTCCCGCCTTTGCGGGAATAACAATAAAAAGAACTGTAATGACAAAGTAGTGAAAATTCAAAAGCTAAGTAAAACCAAAATCACAACATAAACATTTAACATTATGACAAAAAAAATCTTACTCATCAATGGCGATGGAATTGGTCCAGAAGTGGTTAATCAAGCTAAAAAAATCATCGATTTTTTTTCTAAAAATACTGATAAAAAATTTGAAACTGAAAATGCTTTACTTGGTGGAATTGCTTATGATCAAACTGGTACGCCATTTCCTCAAGAAACTTTAAGTTTAGCTAAAAAATCTGATGCTATTTTACTTGGCGCGGTTGGTGGTTTAAAATGGGAAAGTTTAGAATATAAACATCGTCCAGAGCGCGGTCTTCTTGGTATTCGTAAAGAGCTTGAACTATTCGCTAATCTTCGTCCAGCGAAGGTTTTTGATGCTTTAGCGGATAGTTCAACTTTGAAACGCGAGATTGTTTCTGGTCTTGATATTATGATTGTTAGAGAACTTACGGGAGATCTTTATTTTGGCGAACCTCGTGGCGTTAAAACTTTGGCAGATGGCTCAAAGCAAGGTGTAAATACCATGACATATAATTCAAAAGAAGTTGAAAGAATTGCTCGTGTTTCTTTTGATTTGGCAAAGGCAAGAGGTAAAAAACTTTGTTCAGTTGATAAGGCTAATGTTTTAGAATGCACAGAAATGTGGCGTGAAGTTGTATCTGAAATTGGTAAAAATGAATATCCAGATATCGCTCTTTCTCACATGTATGTTGATAATGCTTCAATGCAGTTAGTTAGAAATCCAAAACAATTTGATGTAGTTGTTACAGGAAATATGTTTGGTGACATTTTATCTGACACAGCTTCAATGTTAACTGGATCATTAGGAATGTTGCCTTCAGCATCACTTGGAGCTAAACAAAAAGATGGATCACAAGCTGCGCTTTATGAACCAGTGCACGGTTCTGCTCCTGATATTGCTGGTAAAAATCTTGCTAATCCAATTGCGACAATTTTAAGCTTAGCAATGATGTTCAAATATTCTTTTGGATATTCTGCTGAATCTGATGCGATTGAAAAAGCAGTGGAAAAAGTTTTAGAAAATGGTGTTAGAACATCAGATATTGCGCTTGCTTCAGAAAATAAAGCTTCTTGTACTCAAATGGGAGATGCAATTTTAGAGGAAATTAAGAAATTATTGTAGTGGATTGGCGGAGTAAAAAAGTTATAGTTCCTGCTCCTATTTATTGCTCCAAACTTTTTTAGGGTTGAATGACAATATACCAGAGATTTGCGCATGAAAATTAAAATTTTTTAGTCTATTAATTCTCCCCTTGAGGGATAGCTGAAGAGCGTAGAGATTTGGAGGGTGGTCAAAAGTCTTTACTATAAAATGAAATTCAAAAAATAATAAAGCGTCTCAAATTTAAAAAATATTATTGTTTTAGTAAGAATTTTTTAATGATTTATATTATTTTATTGTGTCTTAATTTCTCAATTTTAGTTTTATTTTCTACTTAAAAATATCTTGAAAGATATTTAACAAAACCATGTAACCACCATGATAAAAGCCTCAATTCAGACTTCTTCCTTTCTCAGATTGAGCCCTATTTGCTTATTAAAATTAAGATTAAAATTTTTTTAGGACACTCTAAAAAACCTATCAACCATTTCCAAAAGTCATAAATCCTTTTCCTAAAATCTTTAAAAAGATTCAAATATTCTCTTACAATAAAACAGGTTAAAGCCAGTATTCACAGAGCTTCACAGCTGACTGAATTCAGTTTTTTATCAAGAAATTTGCAGGAAATTTATGTCTCAATTGTCATTTTTATCAATAGCTCTAAACAAAAAGAAACTTCGTTGTGAGAAGTTCTTGGATGAGATGTTGAAAGTAGTTCCTTGGCAGATGCTTGTATTTGAAATCAAACCCTATTACGCTGGCAACCAAGATTTTGCTAATGTTGCTAGCAAGGGAGGAAGACCATCTTTCCTGCTAGGCGCTGTTGCAAATCATCCAACAATACTCTCATAGATTTTCTCTAGTTTTTTGATTATTTTTCTT
>CAMDRL010000140.1 GCA_945906835.1 Rickettsia typhi | reverse complement strand
GGGACTTAGAGCAGTTCCCCTCCTTGATAAGGAGGGGTTAGGGGCGGTAGATACAACAATCTTTCGTTTCGCTCAAGATGACAAATTGAGGTAAATAACCAAAGATACTGCCATTTTTAAAACACCATCACCTCTAAAGCCTTTATTTAAAGCCATCGCTAAAAAAGATCAATTTTATCCGTACGGCTAAAATTCAAAATTACCACCTAAATCAACTCCTCAAATTCCTTAATTGCAAAACGATCGGTCATTCCTGCAATGTAATCTGAAACCAAAACCGCTAACTCTTTTTGGTCTCTATTTCTCTTTTCTAAAATTACTTGCGCCATTTCACTTCTTTCATCAGGCAAACAATTCGGGTTATTCATGTAAAAATCAAACAAAGCATCAATAATTTTTTTAGCATTTGCCGTCATGCGATTTACCTCGCTGTGGCGATACATATTTTCCATCAAAAACTTTTTTAAAGCCTGATGCGCCACTTCAATTTTGGCAGAAAAATGAACCAAAAACCTGCCAAAATTTCTAACATCCTCTTCGCTTCTAATATTATTGTGGGCAATATTTCTTTTGGTTTGTTCAACCAAATCTAACACCATCAATAAAGTAAATTTCTTCTTTGCCTCACCAACCAAAAGTTCATGTTTAATATTTGGATATTTTGCCAAAATTTCTTGGTAAATTTTACCAATTATTGGCAAAGAAAACATCTCTTCAACTTCAAACAAGCCAGCTCTCAAACCATCTTCAATGTCATGATTATTGTAAGCAATGTCATCTGAAATTGCAGAAATTTGTGCTTCAATTGAAGGGAATCTTTTTAAATCTAAATCATATTCTTGATTGTATTCTTTGATGTAAGAATTTGGTTTTGAATCATCAATAATTGGTCCGTTGTGCTTCACCACACCTTCCAACATTTCCCAAGACAGGTTCAAACCTTCAAATTCAATGAAACGAGTTTCAATTTTAGTAATTAATTTAAGCGTGTGAGCATTGTGGGAAAAGCCGCCAAAATTAGCCATTTTTTCATTTAAAGCATCTTCGCCAGCATGTCCAAAAGGCGTGTGACCTAAATCATGCGCTAAAGAAACCACTTCTGCCAAATCTTTATTGACTTCTAACGCGCCAGAAATCCATCTAGCAATTTGCGCCACTTCTAATGAATGAGTAAGTCTGGTACGGTAATGATCGCCCTGATGATTTACAAACACTTGAGTTTTGTATTGCAAGCGACGAAATGCCGAAGAATTAATAATTCGATCACGATCACGACCAAAAATTGAACGATATTTTGAATCATCTTCAACTTCATGATAAAGTCTACCACGGGATTTCCCCTCAATGGTAGCGTAAGAAGCAAGTTCACAATTACTCATTATTATCTCCTGCTGTGTTTGTTTTTAATTCAAAGTTAATACGATTAATTTCATTACCACATTGAGAATCAATTCTGATTAACTCTTGGTCATTAGTTTCTTTATTAAACTTAGTTAAAACATTTAAAATTCTACCTTGATACTCTATTTTTTCAATCTCACTATCAATCATTATTGACTTAACCTCTTTACACCCTTTGGCCATTTCAGCCCTAGCTTGTTCTTTTTTATTTTTACTCATCATAAAAGCAATTACCAACACCACTAAAACTATGAATAGCATTAATACTGTGGATTTTATAAATATTAAGCCTTTGTTAATGGTTTTGATATTTTTTGGATTGTGATTTTCTTGGTTGTTCATGTTAGTTAAAATTTAATTTATGTTATTTAGTGTTTATCAATTTAAAATGTTATGACGACAATTTTCTACCCATCATGTTGAACGAAGCGAAACATCTCGCGAGACTGCAAAAGATCCTTCACTTCTTTCAGGATGAAGGCTAGAGGGTGGTCAAATCCCAGCGCGCTCTTGGCTTAAAATTTAAATCATCTGATATTCCCAGTCTAAGCTTCTCAACCCCCGCCCAAGCAATCATCGCTGCATTATCTGTACATAAAGCTATTGGTGGAGTTACAACTTCTAAACCATGTTTTAAAGCCCAATTTTGTAAATGGGAATAAATGTAACGATTAGCCGCAACTCCGCCAGCAATTATTAATTTTTTTAAATTCAAATCAGCTATTTTCCTACTTTCATTTTCACTATTCATCACATTTTCTAAACGATTCAAAAGAATCTCGGAGGCCGTTCTTTGAAATGAAGCAGCAAGATCATTTTTATCTTTCTGATTAAGCTTTTGCGCTGAAGTAAAATGAGAAAATTCCTGATTGGTCAACTTTTCTATTTGCCTTCTCACCGCAGTTTTTAAGCCAGAAAATGAAAAGTCAAAAAGATGTTCTTTTTTAGCTATTCCATCAATTAAAGGGCGAGAAAATTTGAAACGATTTTCATCCCCCACCAAAGCAATTTTCTCAATTGCAGGCCCTCCTGGATAAGGAAGCCCAAGCATTTGTGCAACCTTGTCAAAAGCCTCACCCAAAGCATCATCCATGGTTTCACCAATTTTTTCGTAATTACCAACTCCTTTAGCAAGTAAAATTTGGCAATGCCCGCCAGAAACCAATAACAATAAATAAGGAAATTCAACATTACCCGTAAGCCTTGCGGTCAATGCGTGAGCCTCTAAATGATTAACTGCAATGAAAGGTTTTTTGTAAACCGAAGCCAAAGTTTTAGCTGCCATCAATCCAACAATAACGCCACCAATTAGTCCAGGGCCAGCAGTTACAGCAAATCCATCAATATCTTTTAAAGATAAATTTGCCTGCTTTAAAGATTCTAAAATTAATTTATCAAGAATTTCCGCGTGACCTCTTGCCGCAATTTCTGGCACCACTCCGCCATATTTTTGATGTAAGTCAATTTGTGAATTTAAAGCGTGGCTTAAAATGTTTTTTTGATTATCAACAATTGCAACAGCTGTTTCGTCGCAAGAGGTTTCAATTCCAAGAATTTTCATTACTTACAAATCTCCCTCATTCTTGCATAAGCCTTGGTAATTCCCTGTAAAGAATATTCATCAATAGCAAAATTTCCAATTGCTGAATCACCTCTTATCTTAATAGTAGCACTATTCAAAATTGCCTTGATCACCGCAATATCTTCACCAGTATTTTTAGTCCAAGCCATGTCTTTGCCTGCTAAAAATTGAAACTGATTGTCATCAATTGCCACAAATATTTTGCTATTTAATTTATACTCAAAACCACCGTAAACACTAACTTCTTCGCTTCTTTGTCTTTGAAAACGCGCAATCATAAAATAAGGTTTTTTTCTAGACACTTGGTCAGATTCAGATTTAATGGGGTGAGAAACTATGTAGCATTGCTTTGGGCTAAGTTCGTCTTCTTGTATTTCATAAACCGTCCAGCGATAAAAAGAGCTATCAACAATTTGCGCTTGAGAATTTTGGGCGAAAAAAATTGCAAAAAGAGTTAGTAAAAAGGCTTTGGTAGTTAGTAAGTTGAGTTGACTTAACTTACATAACAATTTTTTCATAAAATATCAAATGTCATTTATTAAACTAAAATCTACACAAAATCAAAATCCCCACCATCCAAAGCAATCTTCCCATTAAGCGTTACTTTAAATGTATGATCATGATCTTCAATAATAGTATTACTACCAGAATAGTAATAATGAAGAACTGAATCATCAGCTGAACTTGTGCCGTTAACTATACTTGAGAAGCCTAAGTTTGAAAAATCTATTTGATCTTGTCCT
>CAMDRL010000139.1 GCA_945906835.1 Rickettsia typhi | reverse complement strand
GAGCAACTTCAATTTCTTCTACTTTAACTGAATAAAATTCATCACTAGTTTTTGAGTAAAAAAGTTTTGAAGCTTGACCTTTAGCTGTGGCAAATGCATTAGCTGCAAAACCTTCTAAAGACTTGATTTCAGGCACTTCTACACCTTTATTATCTTGTCCTGTTTGATTTATTAGAACTGGATTAAAATTGATTTTTAAAGAGAATTTTTGAGCTGCTTCACTTAAAGAATTTGAGGCAAGAATTGCATCATCAATTTCTGAAACTTTAGCTTGCAAAACTTTATCTTGTCTGCCTTGAAGTAATTGAGTTTTTATCATATCTTTAACTTCCACTAAAGCGATTGGCTGACTCTTTATAATTTCATTTAATAAAAATACATGAAATCCAAGCGGGCTTTTTACAGAGTCACTTCTTTCATTTACAGCAAGCTTAAAAATCACATTTGCCAATTCTGGCATAATATCTTTTTGAGTAACTTTATTTAGAGCAATATCTTTTTGGCTCTTTTTTTGAATTTCTTTAGCAAGCTTGGTAAATTCAGAACCAAGCTTTGATTTGTCTGAGCCAGTTGCAGAATCTAATTTCTGCACAAACTCTTTAGCAGATACTTCATTGTCAAATAAAACATGGTAAAGATTTCTACTTTCTGGTCTTTGAAATTGATCTTTATTTTTTTCATATTCAGCAGCTATTTCTTCATCACTTACCGCCATATCTTTAGCAAAATCTTTTCTAGAAAATTTTAAATAAGAAACTTTACGCATTTCTGGTGCCGCATAATTTTGTTTATTCTTTTCGAAGAAACTATTTAGATCTGCTTCGCTAGGAGCTGCAACTTTTGCAATATTACTCATGGTAATTTTTACCAAATCAGCAAAGCGAGTTTGTTGCTTAAATTCTGCGTTAGCTGAAGCCGATCTAGCATCGGCAGGAGCTGCCGCAGCAAGACTTTGTACCACTATAGAAGCCACCACTTCATCTTGAACAATTTTAACATATTGCTCTTCATTAATACCATTTTTCTTCAAGAAATTTTGGAAAGCCTCGCGATCAAATTTACCATCCTTATCTTTAAAATTTTGATCTTTGGCAACTTCTTGTAAAATTAAGTTTTTACTTGCTTGCACACCAAGATCATCGCGCAATTTTTCAATAATAACTGCATTAACCATGCGATTCATAATATCAGATTTGAACTGTTCTGATTCTAAATATTTCAAGGCTTCTTCGCCTTTATTTGCTTGCAAAATCATATCACGATTTTTTTGCATTTCTTTCATAAAAGCAGTTTGAGAGATGGTTTTTCCACCAATTTTAGCTACCCAAGAACTGGAGCCACCTAATATAAAATCGCTGACCCCAAACAAAACAAAGGATAGAGCGATGAAAGCTAAAATAATTTTGAAAAAGATATTGCCAGCGAGCTTTCTGAATAATTGCATTTTAAGAAAAATTTAATTTAGAGATTTATTGAATAGAAAGATAATTGAATACTTTATAAAGTTACACAAATGATAAATCAATTTTTTTGATTTCTTTTGTTGAAAAAATTTCTAAGATAACAAAACTGATTAAAATATTCTCTTCAGTTAGAATTACTTCCTCATAGGTCCAAAAGAATAAAATCAAAAAACATGCTTATTGTTCAAAAATTTGGCGGTACATCAGTTGGTGATATTGCTAGAATTAAAAATGTTGCCAAAAAAGTTAAACAAGAAATTGACTTAGGCAATAAAGTTATAGTGGTGGTTTCTGCCATGTCAGGAGTTACCAATCAATTGGTTGATTATTGCAATCAAGTTTCAGGGTTAACCAATAACAATTCTCTTAGTGAATATGATTCAATTTTATCAAGCGGAGAGCAAATTACTTGCGGTCTTTTAGCTCTTGAATTGCAATCAATTGGTTATAAAGCCAGATCATTCCTTGGTTGGCAAATTCCCCTTACCACAGACTGCGTTCACAGCAAAGCCAGAATTGATGAAATTGATGGCAAAACTTTGCTAAAAAGCATGGAAGAACATGATGTAATTGTCATTGCCGGCTTTCAGGGAATTCATAAAGAAACTAATCGCATTGCAACTTTGGGTCGCGGTGGTTCCGACACTTCTGCCGTTGCAATTGCAGCAGCAGTAAAGGCTGATAGATGTGATATTTATACTGATGTTGATGGTGTTTACTCAACAGATCCAAGAATTACTGATAAGGCTCGTAAGCTAAATAAAGTTACTTACGAAGAAATGTTAGAAATGGCTTATAGTGGTTCAAAAGTACTACAAACTCGCTCTGTTGCTATGGCAATGGCTCATAATGTAAGAGTGAGAGTTTTATCAACCTTTGCTGAAACAACAGCAGATTCAGGAACAATTTTAGTAAATAACGAAGAGGAAATTATGGAAAAACGCTTAATTACAGGTATCAGCAACAGTAAAAATGATGTTAGAATTACTTTAAAAGAAATGCCTGACCATCCTGGGTTATCTTCAGCAATTTTTGGCGCTTTAGCTGAAGCTGAAGTGAATGTTGATATGATTGTACAAAATATCAGCGCCGATAGCAAAACTGTTGATATCACTTTCACAACTGAAAAAACTGAACTTGAAAGAGCTAAAATTGCCATTGAATCAGTGCAAAGCAAAACCAGATATCAAGAAATGCTGATTGATGAAAATATTGCTAAAATTTCAGTAATTGGAGTTGGCATGATTAGTCATTCTGGAGTTGCTCACACAATGTTTAAAACTTTATCTGATAAAGGAATTAACATTCTTTTAATCTCAACTTCTGAAATTAAAATTTCAGTTTTAATTGCTAAAGAATATGGCGAACTTGCAGTAAGAATTCTACACAAGGCTTACGGGCTCGATGGAGAATAGCTTAAATTGCCATTATTAAATTAGGGTCTATATCAAATCTAAAATCTATCGATATCAATCGAATTTAATCTTGCATGACAAATGACACAAGCCGCGAAGCGACCAATATTACTAAAGCAAAAATCGATAATCAAACAATTGATGATTTTAGCGAAAATGCCTACCGAGTTAGGCGAAATCTAATTTTATTTTCGATAATTTCTATATTTTATAAAGTGAGTGGTGCTTTGATAGAAGGTAAAAAAATTAGTATTTTTGGCACTAATTTTCAAATTCCAAATGGCGATCCCCAGCATTATATTGATTGGTTTTTATTAATAATTTTGATTTATCACTTTACACATTTCCTTTGGCTTACTTATGAGCATTGGGTTTATCATGTTAAAATTAGAGTCACTGGCGAATTTAAAAACTCTTTTAATGGAATGACATTTGGAAAGCAGGAAATTCCAGATAAAAGAAAAACAAATTTATACAAAATTCTTAGCAGTAGCGGCATTGATGCTCTTGATAATCTTGACTTAAGACATCCTGAACATATTGAAAATTTAAAGTCTGAGGTGATAACAAAGATAAATAAAGTAGCGGAAGAGCAGAAATTACAAATAAATGATTTTTTAAAAAATGATCCTGAATTAGAAAGCAGATTAATTAATGAAATTTCGACAAGGATTAACAATATAATAAACACAATTAAAGATCCTATTTTCTCCTCTTCTAGTCCGAGTAGTTTTGCCCACACAATCAAGAAGAACGATGATTTAATAAGGCAGTTTTTTACAGAGGAAAAATGTTTTAAAGATCTAAAATTGAGATTAGAAAAATTTGATAAGCATTGGGAAATATACGGCAGAGCTCAAATTTTACGAT
>CAMDRL010000138.1 GCA_945906835.1 Rickettsia typhi | reverse complement strand
ACCATTTGCTAAAACTTATGACGATTCAATTGCCAATAAAACAATTGCTTACCGATCTGAAAATCAGAGAAAAGGCAACCGCTCGCCATTTGAAGCATTTGGTGACTCAACTTTTGAGAGAATTAAAAATTTACCAAGAAACAAAAGTTGGCGTTTTTATGAAAATGCCATGGAAAAATTTAAAGATGAAAGCACTTTTCAAAATAATCAATTAAACGACACACGCTATCTATCAAAAATTGCCAGGCAATATTTAGCGCAAATTTGCGATCCAAATAAAATCAAAGTTGCCAACGGAAAATTAACTTCGCTTTTGTGCCACCATTGGGGCTTAAATTCAATTTTAAATAAAAATCTCAATGCTCAAGAAAATCAGGCAACAAATATCTCAAACGAGGTTATTGCGGAAGAAATAATTGATGCAGAAACTGGTGAAGTTTTTATTGAAAAAACTAAAAAATCAGAAAAGAAAAACCAAAAGCCAAAAAACCGTGACGATCACCGTCATCATGCCGTTGACGCCATTGTTATTGCCATGACCGAAACCAGATTATTGCAACAAATTTCTCGCGACAATTCACGCGGACACGACCTTGATCGCTTAGTTATTAATGTTCCAAGCCATTGGAATAGATTTCGCGAAGATGCGGTTGTGGCAATTGAAAAAATTATTGTTTCGCATAAGCCAGACCAAAGCACCAATTCAGCTCTTCATAGCCAAACTTCTTATGGAATACTAAAAAATAAAATTGCCGATGAAGATAGAAAAAAACAAAGCTTCAATGTCGTTTTCTCAAAGAGTGGAGGCATTACATCTTTAAATAAAAATGAGATTGAAAGGATTAGAGATAAAAAAATAAGAAAAGACCTCGCAGATCTAACAAAAGATATTTCAAAGGATAAAAAAGATGAAAAGAAACTACTTTATGCCTTACAACAATTCTCAAAAGAGACGGGCGTTAAAAATGTTAGAATTTTAGATAAAATCCAAACCGCAGTAAGAATTGATCACGGGAAAAATAATCAACTCTCCAAAGCGATTAGCCCAGATAATAAAAGCCATATAAGCTTATGGCGGATGCCAAATGGAGAAATAATCACAGATGTTGTTTCGAGCCTTAAAATGACAAGTATTTATGAAATACTTGAAAAAGATGGGATGTATATCATAAACAAAAACAAAAGATTTTCTACAGACCAACCTTATGAAAAACTCAAACCTCACCCAGCAGCAAAATTAATCATTCGATTATTCAAAGATGATATGGTCAGGCTTGAGAAAAACAGAAAAATCATAACAGCAAAAATAACTTCTATTCCTGACAGTACTCAATGCTCTTATGCAATACACACTTCTTTTTCTTCAAACAAAGAAGCAAAAGGAACATTTTATCTAAACAAAAATACTTTAATTGACAAAAAACTCCGAAAAATATTCGTTTCTCCATCTGGCAAAGTTTTTGACCAAGGACCCATCTTAAAACCAACCCAAGAAAAATAATGACCAACCGCATCATTGAAATTTCCAATCCATTAGTTTCACTTTCAATGTTGCGTGGCTTTCTAATTGTTAAAGTTGATTCAACCGAAAAAGCCCGCATCGCTTTTGAAGATATTGGCATTTTAATTTTAAACGGAACTGGCGCCACAATAACCACCAATCTGCTTAATTCGTTGCTTGAAGCAGGCGTGATGATTGTGGTTTTGGGTGCAAATTATTTGCCTTCGGGAATTTTTTATCCCACCAATCCGCATTACTTGCATAAGCAAAAAATCAATTTGCAAATTCAATCTTCAAAGCCGCTTGAAAAAAGGCTTTGGCAACAAGTGGTAAAAGCTAAAATTTTAAATCAGGCAACAATTCTTTCGCATTTTAGCGGCGAAGACGAAAAACAACTTTTGGAATTGGCAAAAAAAGTAAGTTCGGGCGACAAAGAAAATTTGGAGGCGCAAGCGGCGCGCAAATATTGGCAGCGACTTTTTGGATCTGATTTTAGAAGAAATTTTGAAAAGCTTGGAATTAATTCAATGCTCAATTATGGCTACGCAGTTCTGCGCGCAGCAACGGCGCGCGCTATTTTTGCTTCAGGCTTGCATCCAGCAATTGGCATTTTTCATTCAAATCAAGAAAATGCTTTTTGCTTGGTTGACGATTTGATGGAGCCTTTTCGCCCGATGGTTGATTTTTTGGTTAAAAAAATTGCTGAAGAAAATGGTGAGCTTGAAGAATTAACGCCCGAAATAAAAAAATCTTTAACAAAAATTTTAAGCCTTGATTTATCAACATCAGCCGGAACAACACCAATTAACAATTGCTTAACAAAGCTTTGTCAATCTTTTGTGCGAAGCCTTGAAAATCAAGAAGCTAATTTAGACTTTCCACTTTCACCATTGCCAACTGAATTGATAATTTCTTAAAGAAATTTAATATTTTAATGTCTCAACTTTCATCTTACAGAATTTTGTGGATTCAAGTTTTATTTGACTTACCAACCAATACCAAAAAAGAGCGAAAAGCAGCAAGTGGCTTTCGTAATTCTTTGCTTGATTTAGGGTTTTCAATGGCACAATTCTCGGTTTATCAAAGATATTGCGCCAGCAAAGAACTGGCAGAAAAATACATTAGAAAAGTTGAAAAGATAATTCCTGAAAGCGGAAAAATTCATATTCTAACTTTTACAGACAAACAATATGAAAATATTATTACCTTTAATGGCAAAAAAGAAAAATCTAATCCAAAAAATCCTGAACAATATGAACTTTTTTAGACTATTTTTCATCTTTTTTCTAAATAAAAAAAGTTCTGCAAGCCCTGATTTACAAGGCTTGCAGCGCAGCTAGACTAGACGATGGGAATTTGCGGTCAAGCTGGAACCGACTTTTTCTTTATTGTAATTTAAGAATTAAGACTAGACGATGGGAATTTGCGGTCAAGCTGGAACTATTGCCTAATAATCCACCTTCAAAATCTGCTCAAATTTTGAGAAAATTTTATCTAAATTATTTCTGGTGGTTTTTATTAATTCTAAAGACATTTGAACTTCTTTGCCACCAGTTGGAGTATATTTTCCGTGATTGGCGGCGGCTTTAATGATTGCTTCAGAAGATTCTTTAAATTTCATCATCGCATCTTCTTGATTATTTTTTTTAAAATTAGCCTGTAATAATTTTAGCTTCGCTTCTAAACCATTGCACTTTGAAATCTTTTTTGAATTCCACGCTTGTTCGGCGCATTTCCAAACTTCTCTTTGGTAATCTTGTATTGATAAAAAATTATCTTTCATCAACAGAATTGTTTGTTCTTTTTCTTTGCGATTTTTAGCGCCAGCCTTGTTCCAAAAATCGTCATATTGCGCTTTTGTTATTCTGCTATTTTCGATATTTAAATCATTCATTGCTGCGTTTGCCATCGCTTGATCAGACTCCTTGGCTAGAGCATTTGTGGAGAATAAGAGAACGATTAATAGAAAAATTTTCATAGATAAATTTGAATTATTTTTTTGCCAATTCTGCCGTCATTTCCACGAAGGCGGGAATCCAGCTTGTTTAATTTAAAAACTGGATTCCCGCCTTCGTGGAAATGACATAAGAGCCAAGGCTAATATTATACCAATTCCCATCTTTAATTAACTTTTTATGCTTCATCTTTTTGGTCTAAAATTTAGAATAAAAACCTTATGTACATCTATGTACATGCGGCTTTTCTTCTAAATTTTATCCTCAAAAATATTTCGCCTAAAAAGTTAATTAA
>CAMDRL010000137.1 GCA_945906835.1 Rickettsia typhi | reverse complement strand
TGAATTGGAAAAGGAGTTTTGTCAGAAACTCCTTCTATGTTGCAAACAGATGAGTGACCAGAAACCGTAGCTATTCCGTGAAAATTCTCATCTGCAGCAATTCGTGTTAGAGTTTCTTCAATTGGCATTTTTTAATAAAATTAATTAATAAATGAACATGAAGACTGGATTGCAAATCCAGTCTTGCCACAGTTTTAATATTGAAAATTACACCCTCTTATCTTCAACCTTACCCGCCATCATAATTGAACTAGTAATTTGTTGCATAATATCTCCAACCGCACCTGGGGAATGTGGAACCATGATGGTATTGCTTTTAGAAGATTGTCCTAAATCTTTTAGAGTATCAAAATATTGCGTCATCAAAACTAAATTCAAAATATCTTGTTCAGTTGCACCTGGAAGAGATGCTCTAAAATCAACCACCGATTCTCTTAAGCCAAGAATAATTGCCTTTCTTTGATCTGCCATACCTTTGCCTTGTAAAGCCTTACTTTGAGCATCTGCTTCAGCAGCTTTAACCACAAGAATTCTTTCCGCCTCACCTTTTTCACCAGCCACAACTCTCATTCTTTGGGCAGCGTTAATTTCATTCATCGCTTCTTTTACCTTGTGATCAGGGTCAATATCAGTTACTAAAGTTTTAGTAATTCCGTAACCAAAATCATTCATTACATGCTCTAATTCTTCTTTAACGGCAATTGCAATTTCGTCTTTCTTTTCAAAAACATCATCTAATTTAATCTTAGGAACTCTTGCTCTAACAACATCAAAAACAAATGAAGTAATTTGCTTAGTAGGATCTTCTAACTTATAAAATGCTTCATAAACTTTGTCTGGATGAACATAAAATTGCACTGAAACCAATGCATGTAAAAACACATTATCTTCAGTTTTAGTTTCAATTTTTACATCTAATTGATTAACTCTTAAACTTACAGATCCAGCTTTCTTGTCTACAAAAGGAATTAAAAAATGCAATCCTGGTTCAGAAATTCGCAGAAACTTTCCAAATCTTTCAATGACTACGGCGCTTTGTTGTTGAACCGTATAAATTCCAATAAGCGCAGCTACGAACAGAATAGAGGCAATAGCTATAATAATTTCCATATATTTGAGTGTTAAAAGTTAATAAATTTAGAATGAAACTTGTTGTGGATCTTTATTCTCAGGATTAGCAGCCACTTCTTCCGCTTCAGAATTTTGATAAATTGCTAAATAATATTTTTCTAATTTTTCAGTTTCTTTGATTTGACTGGCTAAAGTATAGCCATTGTCTTTGAGGTAAATATTAGCAAGGGTTCTTAGTCTTTCTGGTCTGGTTAAATAAACCCACTCAACTTCCAATAATTTTATTTGATCTTCATATTCAACAATGTCGCTTTCAGCCTGACTCATTTCATCTTGCAAAGCCTCTACTTTGAATTGCACAGTAAACATGATAATTATGCTACAAAAAATTGTTGCAACTAACATGATGTTGCTGAAATAAAATTTGTTAATTGAGCTCCACAATTCTTTCATTTTTTATATTTTTTATTTTTTAAATTTTTACTAAATCTTAAAATCTTTTCTACCACCCCTAACCCCTCCTTATAAAGGAGGGGGACTAAAAGCATTCCCCTCCTTGATAAGTAGGGGTTAAGAGGGGCGGTAGATTAACGCGTTTGGTGTAAGCAATACCTGAAGAGCTAGGAACGCTCATCACAACCTCATATTCTCAAAAAAATTAAACCCGAACCGCCACCCTCATTTTCGAAGATCGCGCACGATTATTTTCTTTCAATTCTTCCACTGAAGGTTGAATTGCTGACTTACTTAAAATACGAAAATTAACTTTTGCCGCATCCAAGTTAAGCGGCACATATCTTGACCTTTCTTGATCCAAACCCGCTTCTTTTTTCAAAAAACTTTTAACAATCGAATCTTCCAAAGAATGAAATGACACCACAATCAATCTGCCACCAACTTTAAGCAGTGAAATTGAAGCTTCTAAAGCCCGTTTTAATTCTTCTAATTCTTGATTTACAAAAATACGAAATGCCTGAAAAGTTCTGGTGGCAGGATCTGTTTTGGAATAGCCGTAATATAACGATCTAACGATGTCAGCTAATTCTTTACAGCTGTTAATTGGCTTGATTTTTCTTTCTTGAACAATTTTTTTAGCAATCAATTTTGCTTTTGGTTCTTCACCAAATTCTTTGATAATTTTTCTTAAATCTTCTTCCTTCATCTCATTAACAGCTTCAAAGGCGCTGAAAGGATTTTTTTGATCCATTCTCATATCTAATTTCGCTTCAGAATCAAAAGAAAATCCGCGTTCCATCTCATCAAATTGCATTGAAGAAACACCAAGATCAAAGATCATGGCATCAACTTGTTCAACACCTTTTTCAGCCAAAAGACTTTGGCTTTCAGAGAATTTTCCTGATAAAAAAGTAAAGTTTTTAGGGAATTTTTTTTTCAATTGAGCAGCAAATTTTTTAGCAGATTCATCGCGATCAACTCCGTAAACATGACATTTTGCACTTTCTAGAATAGCCGAAGAATATCCACCCGCACCAAAAGTTGCATCAAGATAAGTTTCACCATTTTTAGGAGCTAAATGCATAATTACTTCATTAAGTAAAACTGATTTATGAAATTTAGAATTATCTATTTTTGAGCTATTTTTTTTCATTCACCCTCGCTATTTCAAGCGCAGCAAGCTGCGTTTTTCTTTAGCACTTTCTTTGGCTTTTGAAGCATATATCTCAAATTTTTCTGGTTGCCAGATTTCAAAGGTTGGACCTTTTCCAACAAAAACCACTTTGTCTTTTATTTTGGCTTTTTTAAGCAGAGCTTCTGGTAAAATTACGCGCCCATCAGAATCAAGAGAGATTTGGATGGCGCCACCAAGAATTGTTGTAGCGAACGAATCTCTTTCTTCAGAAAATGGATCGAGATTATCGATTGATTCAGATAAAAGTTTGATGCGATCAATGTCACAGCCTTCGATACAGTCATTTACAAATGATTCGTAAATTACGATGCCTGAAAAATCTTTATTATTTAGGACCAAATTATTTAGAGCTAAATTATTTAGAGATTGGCGAAATTGAGCCGGAACAGAAACTCTGCCTTTGCTGTCAATTTTATTTATAAATGTTGAGAGAAATAGTGCCATTTCTGCTTTCTTGCCCTAAATAATTATTATTTTTGTAACACTTTTTCACGATACAAGTGGAAAAATTTGGGATTTTATGGAAAAAATCGGGAATTTATGGATAAACTAGGAAAAGATGCTTTTATGTCAATTAGAAATTTAGGAAAATGCAAATTTTTTAGAAGTTTTTTTGATACAGAAATTACCGTCTCAATCACATAGGAGTCCGTCACAAATCTAATTTCCCAAAAAATTCAACATCAGAAAATTTGGTTTGGAAGTTTTAGAAATTTTTTGTTTAATTTTTTTGCAGTTTTTACTGATTTTTCCTGCGATTTGATTCGCAGTTTTGTTGGGTTTTGGTGTTTTTTGGTGGTTTAGGCGAAGTTATCCCTTGTTCATGTTGTTTTTCTTTACCGCTGCAAGATGAAGATTTTTTGTTTGAGTAATAATTTTAGCATTTTTATCGCAGTAGCCTTTATTGGCATAAACTGCTCCCTGATTTGGTACTATGTGCTTGAAGCCCTTAGAATCAATGATGTTAGCTGAAGTGATGGCAACTTTGTTGATCATGTCAGATTGCATATCAACTGAAGCGTGCTGCTTATAGCCATACCAGATTTTGTCTTTTG
>CAMDRL010000136.1 GCA_945906835.1 Rickettsia typhi | reverse complement strand
AGAGACCCTCAAAAAAGCTATTAGAAATAGTAATATTGACGATAAATTTCAAAATTTGATTTTTGAAAATGGCTGTTTGGATTTAATTAAATTTTATATTGATCAGCAAAATATAAAATCATCCCAGTTAATTGAGAAAATTCCTGATTTTAAAAATTTAAAAATCAGAGATAAAATTAAAAAATCTCTTTATTCGCGTTTTGAAGTTGAGTTGGAAAATAAAATTGCTTTACAAAGATTGGTAAATTTTTACTTAGATCCTAATAACTTTTTATCAATTAAATATGGTCCAAAACCTTTATTACAAAGTTTAAAAAGCTGTTACAAAATAGCTGATTTTATTTGGTATAATATTGGTGATAAATCAACTGATTTTAATTTTTACACTAAAAGAATTACGCTATCTAAGATAATTCTGTGTAGCTTGTTTGTCTTTTTGAGAGATGATAACAGTGAATTTGAAAGAACTAAAAAGTTTATTGATATTCAAATTGAAAAGGTGATGAATTTTGAAAAGCATAAAGCTAAAATCAAAGATATGTCTTCTAAAGTAAAAAGTGGTTTTCTGGAATTTATTTTAGATGAGAATGGATTACCAAAGAGTCCCAAGAAAATTTTAAAAAATTTACCATTCATTAGATTATTTAAATTTTAACCAACATGTCTGCAACCTTTAACTTATTTGATTTAGCCTTTTTTGGTTTTACATTTATTTTTGCATTAATAGGTTTTTTTCGTGGCTTTGTACGGGAATTTTCTGCATTATTAATTTGGATAATTTCGATCGCGACATCTTATTTTATTTCGCCTTTTTTATCTGACTTATTGATGAGCTATTCTGATAGCAAGATGGCAATATATGCGGCATCACGAATTATTTTGTTTATTTTTGTATTTTTTGCTCTTTCATTTGCTACTTCTGATTATATCTCTGACTTAAAACAGAAGATACCAAGATCTTCCGACGCTTCTATCGGTGTGTTGTTTGGAATTCTTAAATCTATTTTGATTTTTGCTATTATATACTCAGCTGTATTCAACGCTTTTGTTGTTATATCTGAAAAACAGGAAACTGAGGTAACATTGCCAGTTTGGATGGTTCAAGCTAAGAGTGAAGCTATTCTGAAAATACCAGCTTCAGAGCTTAATCCTTTGGTTAAAAAGTTTGTTAAAGCTATTGCAGATAACCTTGATAATTCTTCTTTAAAGCCAAAAAATCTTGATGATAAAATTGATCAAGTAATTGAGGAAGGTGATAAGAAAAGTGATACTAAAAATGTAAAAGATGATGAGAATATAAAAGATGATACAATTTATAATTATGACGGATATAACAAAAAAGATATTCAAAAAATGAATCGCTTGATAAATCTTCTTAATCAATAAAATTTATTAACCAATAAACTTAAAACTATGTTCAGACTTACAGGAAAAAATGCCTTAATAACTGGTGCAACTGGAGGTATTGGAGCTGCAATTTCTAAAGCATTATCTAAACAAGGTGCTAAAGTAATTTTATCCTCAACTAAAGAAGATAGATTAAAAGAATTAGCTACAGAAATTGGTGGAGATGTAAAATATTTATCTTGTAATTTATCAGATGCAGCTCAAGTAAATGATTTGTTTGATAAAGCCGAAGAGCTTGCTGGTGGGCAAATTGACATATTGGTTTGTAATGCGGGAATTACTAAAGATAATTTAGTTTTGCGTATGAAAGATGAAGATTTTGAACAGGTTTTGGATGTTAATCTTAAATCAACATTCATCCTAAATAGAAATGCTGTTAAAAAAATGATGCGCAGAAAATATGGTCGTATCATTAATATTGCTTCAGTTGTTGGAGTTACTGGCAATCCGGGACAGTGCAATTATGTTGCCTCAAAAGCTGGTATGATTGGTATGAGTAAATCAATGGCTTCTGAAGTTGCAACTCGCGGTATTACAATTAATTGTGTTGCCCCAGGTTTTATTCAAACTGCCATGACCGATGTTTTAACGCAGCAACAAAGAAATGGAATTTTAAGCCAAATTCCAATGGGTAAAATGGGTATTCCTGATGATATTGCTAAAAGTGTAGTTTTTTTAGCTAGTGAAGATGCTGGTTATATTACTGGGCAGACATTGCATATTAATGGTGGAATGTTAATGGTCTAATTTTGGACACTTAAATAAAATTAAATAAAAATGTCAAATATACATAAAACAAAAGTAGCAATAATCGGCTCTGGTCCTGCAGGATTTAGCGCCGCAATCTATGCGGCACGCGCCAATCATGAACCAATTATGATTAACGGCATTCAACCCGGCGGTCAACTTACAATTACAACGGATGTGGAAAATTATCCGGGTTTTGCCGATGTTATTCAAGGTCCGTGGCTAATGGAGCAAATGGAAAAACAGGCAATTCACGTTGGTACTAAAATTTTTCACGATCACATTAAAGAAGTAGATTTTTCGGCGCGTCCATTTCGTTTAATTGGCGAATCTGAAGATGTTTTTGAAGCTGATGCCATTATTATCGCAACTGGCGCGCAAGCAAAGTGGCTAGGTTTAGAATCAGAAAAAAAATTCCAAGGTTTTGGCGTTTCGGGTTGCGCAACTTGCGACGGATTTTTCTTTAAAAATAAAGAAGTAATAGTCGTTGGCGGCGGCAACAGCGCGGTTGAAGAAGCTTTATATTTAACCAATCACGCCAAAAAAGTTTATGTAGTTCATCGCGGCGAGAAATTTAAAGCCGAAAAAATTCTGCAAGAACGTTTATTTAAAAATCCAAAAATCGAAGTGATTTGGCAACACGCCCTGGACGAGGTTTTGGGAAGTGAAAATCCAAAATCAGTGACTGGCGCGCGCCTTAAAAACACGGTTGACGGTTCGTTAAAAGAAATGCCAATCGACGGCATTTTCATCGCCATTGGTCACAAACCAAATTCTGATTTATTCAAAAAAACTGGCTTAGAAATTGACGCTGAAGGCTACATTACAACCAAACCAAATTCTACAGCGACAAATATTCCTGGCGTTTTTGCCGCCGGCGACATTCAAGACAAAATCTACCGCCAAGCCGTAACCGCCGCCGGAAGCGGTTGTATGGCGGCTTTAGAAATTGAAAAATTTTTGGCGCATTAGGTTATTTATGGAAGCAACAAAAAAACCAATATTAGATTTTATAGGATCGACTGAATCAGTTTTTATTATACCAGTTTATCAAAGAGACTATTCGTGGAAAAAATCTAACTGTGAAAAGCTATGGCAAGATCTTTTAGATCTACCAAAAAATAAAAGAGAAAGCCACTTTTTTGGCTCAATTGTTGAGATCAATAGCGGAAGAGACAAAAAAGGGTATGCTAAAAATTTAATAATTGATGGTCAACAAAGACTTACCACCACTTCTTTAATACTTCTTGCGATCAGAAATTATTTAGAAAATAGCTCAAATAAAAATGAGTTAAATTCAAAGAGAATTGGAAAATATTTAACCAACGAAGATTGCGAAGAAGATGTTAAAATTCGCCTAAAGCCCAATAAACAAGATAAGAAGCATTTTGAAGAATTATTCGAAAATAGAAAAATTGATAAAGCAAATATCGATTCAAACATAGTTTCTAACTACTACTTTTTTTACGATAAAATACGCCAAAATGAAATTGATATTGATGAACTTTTTTTGTCGTTGAAAAAACTAGAAATAGTCTTGGTGACCCTTGAAAAACCAAAAGATGATCCTCAACTAATTTTTGAAAGCCTCAACTCAACTGGCGTTGATTTGACCGCTTCGGATCTAATTAGAAATTATGTTTTGATGGATTTAGAGCCA
>CAMDRL010000135.1 GCA_945906835.1 Rickettsia typhi | reverse complement strand
ATCACCAAAATTTCCAAATTTACCAAGAAATTTACCAAAAATTAATCGAATTTGACTCAAAAAAATAACAAAATTTCCCAGTTTTTGGGTTGCAAAAATTTTTGAGCTTAGGTTTTTTAAAAAGTTAGATTTGCAACGTCCCCATAATGAACCCTGCGATAATCTGGGAATTCACTTGGCAAGGCTCGCCATTGACAGCCTGTCTTTAGAAGATAAAAAGCGGCATTAAACACGTCATATAAATCTAGAGTTTTTGGTCTAGTTTTATTTCGGACTGACTCAAGAATTGGCAATACTTTTGCAAACTTTTTGGGAGTAATATTGCTGGGATATATTTTTTTTTGCATGAACCTCCTTTGTTGTTGATAGCAAAGGATTGGCTGATTACTGTTGATAAGTCAAGATTTGGGACAGGTTCTTAAGAAAAAAAGCCTTGAATCCATCGTATTTGGGCATTTAGTAGTCGTTGGTTTTTAATATAAGTGCAGCTTAAAGAAACTTAAATGACTGGAGCGCAATCAATTGCAATCCAACTGTTTTTGCAAGAAAATATTACTAATAATAAAGAAGAGCTATTGAATAATTCTCAATCAATAACTAACTTCCTCTTAAGAAAGTTTTAAAAAATAAGATCAAAAATAAAATAAATTCTAAATGAATAATTCTAAGAAAAATTTACTTACCTGGATAGTGGTTTTTGTTGTTATGATGATGGTTTCAAATATCATTACGGGACCTGAAGGTATGGTGGGCAACAAGATGGTGTTTAGTGACTTTATGAAAAAAGTCGATACTGCAGAGGTAACGCATGTTGATATTAAAGGTAATGACCTTATTGGAACATTAAAAGATGGCTCAAAATTTTATACTTATCTTCCAAATTATCCAAATCTTATCGAAAAGCTGCAAGAAAAAGGGATTGATATAAATGCGCTTCCTTTAGTTAGTAAGTCTGAAAAAGTTATTGGTGGTATCTTAGGATTCCTGCCGTTTATCTTCATGATTGCTTTATGGATATTTTTTGCTAAAGGCATGTCTTCTAGTAGTAATCGCGCTATGGGCTTTGGTAAGTCTAAAGCTAAGCTTTTACAGGAAAATAAAAATAAAATAACTTTTACTGATGTGGCTGGTATTGATGAAGCTCAACAAGAGCTTAGTGAAATTGTAGATTTCTTAAAAGATGCCAGCAAATATACTGAAGTTGGCGCTAGAATTCCTCGTGGCTGTTTGTTAATAGGCTCTCCTGGAACTGGTAAAACGCTTTTGGCGCGCGCCATTGCTGGTGAGGCTGGTGTGCCGTTTTTCTCAATTTCAGGTTCTGATTTTGTGGAAATGTTTGTGGGTGTTGGTGCAAGTCGTGTGAGAGATATGTTTGAACAAGCTAAAAAAAGTGCTCCTTGTATTGTTTTTATTGATGAGATTGATGCAGTTGGTCGTCATAGAGGCAGTGGAGTTGGTGGTGGAAATGATGAAAGAGAGCAAACTCTGAACCAACTTCTTGTAGAAATGGACGGCTTCTCTGAAAATGAAGGTGTGGTAATTATTGCTGCAACCAATCGTCCTGATGTTTTAGATCGCGCCTTACTTCGTCCTGGAAGGTTTGATCGTCAAGTTACGGTGCCAAATCCAGATATTATTGGTCGTGAGCAAATTCTTAATGTTCACATTAAAAAAATTACTGCTGCAGCTGATGTTAATATAAAAGAATTAGCGCGTGGTACGCCAGGATTTGCTGGCGCTGATTTAGCTAATTTGATTAATGAAGGCGCTTTAATGGCTGCCAGAAATAATCAAAAAATGGTTACGATGAAAAGTTTAGAAGAGGCTAAAGATAAAATTATGATGGGTCCTGAAAGAAAAAGCATGATTATGCAAAAAGAAGAAAAAGAACTGACCGCTTATCATGAAGCTGGGCATGCAATTACGGCAATTAATTGTCCGCATTCAGATCCAATTCATAAAGCTACGATAATTCCTCGTGGTCGCTCTTTGGGGCTTGTTATGCGTCTTCCAGAAAGAGATCGTTTTTCAGTTACTCGTGCCAAGTTGCATGATGATTTAGTGGTGGCGATGGGAGGTAGAGCTGCGGAAGAAATGATTTTTGGCTATGATTTAGTTACAACTGGAGCTTCTTCTGATATTTCGCAAGCAACCAATATGGCGCGCAATATGATAACTAGATGGGGTTTGAGTGATAAAATTGGCACTGTTGATTATGGACAAGATGAGAGTACCAAATATTACTCATCTGCTAAGGATTTTTCAGAAGAAACAGCTAAGTTGATTGATTCTGAGACTAAGAGAATTATTGAGGAAGCTTTAACAAAAGCTAAAAAAATTCTTACTGAAAAGAAGGTGGATCTTGAAAAATTGGCGCAATCATTGCTTGAATATGAAACTTTAAGTGGCGATGAGATCAAAGATTTGTTGGCAGGAAAAGAGATTAGAAAAACTTCTGCTTTTGAAACACAGAGCAAAGCTAGTAGTTTTATTCCTAATGTTGCGTCTTAGGAACTGTTAGCTAATTATTTTTATCCCATATTTAGCCTAAACAATCATTAGTAGCAGTTGAGCTTCTTATAAACATGTTTCTATAATTACTGATTTAATAAAAGTTTTAAATTTTCGTTTTGACAAACAAAATTAACTTTAACCGATTCAATGTTTTCAATGTTTTCTAAACCAAAGAAAATTTCAATTTCTTCACTATACCCAATCCATAAATTATCTTCGTTATCATAAGCTTTCTTAATACTAACTTCTTGATAAGATTCATAAAATGCTTTTTTATTTTTAACTTCAAATTCAGCGATAGCTCTAACTCCTCTGCAACCTAAAATTTTAAATCTATAATTGTTGTTTAGCCTAGAAAACTCTCGATAATCATTAAGCCATTTTTTGGAATATGAATATTTACCAATAATACTTATAATAAAAATATCATCTTCTTTACGAATAGGCTTTATTGATTTTACCTTAAATTCCATGGCTTTATATAAACTATCTAATGCCATACCAGCTTTTTTTTCATTCTCCATATTATTAAAAGAATCTACTAACTGACTTGGATTAGCTTTAAATGAAGTGTCATTAATTAAATTATCTTTTCTTGCTGTAACATTTGCCTCAATTGTTATGCTTGTTTCGTTTTCATTAATAACTTTGTAATTTTCAACAACTCCAGTTGTAAACTGCCTTATTTCTTGCTGCATTGATCCGTTAATTGATTTTTTAGAAGAATCAACCCAAGAGCCAGCAACCATTTCAACCGCTTTTGTTTTTGCATCTTCTAAAGCAATTTTCTTATCTTTACCATAACCAGTTACCTTTACGGTTTCTGCGCTTGCAGAGAAAGAGAATAATAAAAGAAAAAGAAATATTATATACATTATTATTGAGATAGGTTGATATTTAATTCTGAAATATTTTTATTCACAACTACTACCACTTTTGCATAATCTTGCTTAACTTCTCTTTCTATAATATAAGAATATTTAATATTACCCTTTGCTTCTTGTTGGATTGTTTCCAAAACTTTTTGAGTTAATTGTTTTTCTTGTAAAGAAGAATTGAGACTTGATTCAGTTTTTTTATTTGAAGAAATTTCCGAATTTAAGAACTCAACAATATTTGCCTTTGCTCTTAATGTTGCAACATTCATTGCTTGCTCAATACCATCTTCATCTTTAATAAGAATTGGTGCAGACCCAGTTGATTTGATTGTCTGCCATTTTTTACCTTTTAAAGTAATTTCAATTTTACCTGATTGCTCAATTATTTTAGTAATTGATTCTTGCTTTGAAGCACAAGAGCTTAGTAATAGTGA
>CAMDRL010000134.1 GCA_945906835.1 Rickettsia typhi | reverse complement strand
GGTGAATACGCCGTGAATATTGCTTTAATAAAAAATCAAAAAGCAGTTTTTGGATTAATTTACGCACCATCTTTTGAAGGTGGAAAAATAATTTTTTCTAACCACGAAGATCAAGTTGTTCTTCAAAATAAATTAGCTCAAAAAATTATTTTAAAACCTCAAAAATTTAATCAAGAAAAGCTAAGAATTATCACCAGCTCCAGAACAAAAGACGCTGATGTTGCAAATTACATTAACCAATTTCATCAAAATTTTGTCCAAAAATTTGTTGTAGAAAAACTTTCTTCAGCAATAAAGTTTTTTAGAATTTTAGAAAATGACGCAGACCTTTATTTGCACTTCCGCAAATCAATGGAATGGGACACGGCAGCGGGGCAAGCTTTAATTGAACTTATGGGTGGAAAAGTAAAAAATTTATTTTCCAGCGAAGGTGTGTTTTTGGTTAGTGAGCAGGTGATTTACAAGAAATTAAATTTTGCTAATGATTCTTTTGTTGCGTCTGTAAATCTTTAACTTGTTATCCCTGCAAAACCCTTAAGATTAAGTCATAATTTGTAATGCCAACTTATGTTTATTAAAATAAAAAAAGTTAAAAAATCTAAAATTTTAACAAACAAAAGGTCGGGTTTGCAAAACCCAACCAGCGTTGAGATTCAAAATTTGTAAAGAATAATTTAAATTGCGATATTTATGGTCAAAAAATTTACTACAAATTGTAACTTTGCTGGATCAAAACAACCTGTTACTTTTTTCATTGGTGATGCATTTAACGGCGTGCATCCGTTGGCATTTCAAAGCAGATGGTTAAGCAAAGAAAAAGGTGGAAATATACCAAATGACATCATGGATGCATTTTCAAAATTGAAAGATGTTGCAGATAGAAATGCTATTCCATTTGAAGATCTTTGTGCTTTTGTGATTGACGAAATAAATGCTAAAAATACTTTAGTTTCTGATGTGAATAGGGCAAATGAACTTTCTGCGCCTAAAAAATTAAATAAATAAATTATGAATAAAAAATCTAAAATAGCCGTTTTAATGGGCGGCTGGAATTCTGAAAGAGAAGTCTCTTTAAGATCTGGTGAAGCTGCTTATCAAGCGCTTATCTCTCTTGGGTACAATGCTGTAAAAATTGATTTTTCCCGTGAAATTATTAAGCAAATTGAGGAAGCAAAGCCAGATATTATTTTTAATGCTCTTCATGGTCAATATGGCGAAGATGGCAGAGTTCAAGGGCTTTTAGATGTTTTAAACATTCCTTACACGCATAGTGGAATTGTGGCTTCAGCTATTTGTATGGATAAAATTTTAAGTAGAAAAATTTGTGAAACTTCGGGAATAAAGACTCCGTCTTATGGAATTTTGAAAAAAGGTGAGGTTGAGGAAAATAAAAAAATCATGGCTGAAATTGGCAAGCCTTTTGTAATCAAGCCAATCAATGAAGGATCAAGCGTTGGTGTAGAAGTTATTCTGGCTAACATGCCTTTTAATTTAGATGAATATGAATGGAAATTTGGTGAAGAAATAATCATTGAGAAATATTTAGCTGGACAAGAAATTCAAGTTGCGGTTATGGACAATAAAGCTTTGGGTGCCATTGAAGTTAGACCTCATGGATTATTTTACAGCTATGAATGTAAGTACACAGCGGGCATGACTGATTACATTATGCCAGCAGAAGTTAGTGCTGAAAAATATCAAGAAGTTTTAAACTTGGCGCAAAAATGTCATCAAGCTATGGGCTGCTTGGGAGTTAGCAGAATTGACTTTATTTTAAATAATAAAGATGGAGATGGTGAATTTTATATGCTTGAAGTTAACACTCATCCCGGATTTACGCCAACTTCTTTGGTACCAAAAATTGCTAAATATGTGGGAATTTCTTTTGAGGAAATTGTGGAATATTTGGTGGAGTCTGCTGGTTGTGGAATTAAATAAGGTTTTAATTTTTGGGCTCCAGTGCTGGTTGGCATTTGCAATGCCGACCTATGTTTATTAAAATTATAAAAGTTAAAAAATCTAAAATTTTAGCAAACAAAAGGTTGGGTTTGCAAAACCCGACCAGCTTTAATGTTAATTGAATTTCTGTGCTTGTGAATCTACCGCCCCTAACCCCTCCTTATCAAGGATGGGAACTAAAAGCATTTTCCTCCTTATCAAGGAGGGAGAAAATAGCCTAAACGGCTATTTTCGTCCAACAACGCGTTCGGTGTTTTAGCATCCCCCTCCTTGATAAGGAGGGGTTAGGGGCGGTAGATTCGCGAGTACTTATTTAAAAAAAATTAATAAAAAGTTACAAACCCAGTAGACACATCATACATCCCGCCAATTATGGCAATTTCACCTTTTTTATGCATCTCATCAATTATCGGACTAATCTTGTTAATTTTACTTAAAGCTGCCTGAACATTTAGCGTAGCAACCTTATCCACAAATTCAGAATTGCCAGAGTCTCTATTTTCTTTGACAGTTTTTTCTGAATCTACCGCTGGAGTGATTTTGCTAAGAAGTGAAGTTAAATGACCCATTTTAACATTGTCGCAAGCTCCTTTAATGGCGCCGCATTCAGTATGACCAAGAACCATTATTAATTTGGCTCCTGCAACTTTACAGGCAAATTCCATGCTTCCCAAAATATCTTCGTTTAAAACACTTCCAGCAATGCGGCAACTAAAAATATCGCCCAAACCTTGATCAAAAATTAATTCAGCAGAAGTGCGTGAATCAATGCAGCTTAAAATAAAAGCAAATGGATGCTGAGATTCAGAAGTCTCGTTTACTTGCTGTAGCAAGTCGCGATTGGCTTTAAGGTTGTTTACAAAGCGGGCATTACCTTCTTTTAAAAGTTGAATAGCCACTTCTGGAGTAAGTTCTTTTTGTGTTTTTGCGTTAAAAGTTTTTATCATGATTTTAGTTATTTTAAGTTAATTCCTTTAATGGTAAGAGAGATATTTTTTGATTTAGCATTGGTTTTAAAATCTTTAAGAATTTCAATTACATCAAAATCAATGCTGGTTGATTTGCTGCCGTCAATTAAGACTTTTGAATCTTCTGGTATGTCTTTAAGTATTTGCAAAATGCTGCCTTTATTTAGGAAAGACACTTCTTGCGCCAATTCTATTACATGACTATTTTTATTTTCAGTGTCTGTAATATGTTGATGAGAGTTGCGAAAATTGTCTCTTAAAATGTAGAAAATTGCCACAATCATGCCAATTCCAACTCCTTTTAAAAGATCAAAAAACAACATTCCAGTAACAGTGGCAATGAATGGAATAAATTGCTCCCATCCTAATTTATACATTTGCTTAAAAAGAGCTGGTTTTGCCAATTTATAGCCAACTACAAACAAGATGCAGGCAAGAGAAGCCATTGGAATCATGTTTAGTATTTTTGGAATAGAAATTGCGCAAATTAATAACAAAAATCCATGTGAAATTGTTGAGATTTTTGTTCTGCCACCAAATGAAATATTAGCACTGCTGCGAACTATTACTTGCGTAACTGGTAAACCACCAATTAATCCAGAAATAATATTTCCAAAACCTTGAGCTTTTAATTCACGGTTAGTTGGAGTTACTCTTCTTTGGGGATCAAGCTTGTCAGTGGCTTCAACACATAAAAGTGTCTCAAGGCTGGCAACAATTGCCATAACTAAAGCAATAATATAAATATCTGGATTAGTTAGATGGCTAAAATCAGGAAGTGTAAATTGTCCAAAAAATTCACCAAAACTTGATGAAACAGGAATTTCAACAACTTGGCTTGAATTCAAATCGAAAGGTAAAATGTTGTACAAATATAAATTATATAAAATAATTCCTATTACTAC
>CAMDRL010000133.1 GCA_945906835.1 Rickettsia typhi | reverse complement strand
GTTAAATCATATTTCTTGGATTTACCCATTTGTCAAAATCTTTGGGAGATACTAAACCAAGTTCTAAAGCTGTTTCTTTTAAGGTTTTTCCATCCTTATGAGCTTTTTTAGCAATTTTAGCAGCATTATCATAACCAATATAAGGGTTTAGTGCGGTAACTAACATTAAAGATTGCTCAAGTAATTGAGTGATGCGTTCACGATTTGCTTCAATTCCAACTAAACATTGATCGATAAAACTGTTAATTCCATCAGATAAAAGATTCACCGAATTAATAATATTAGCAATAATCATTGGACGAAAAACATTTAACTCAAAATGTCCATTTGAACCTCCAACAGTAACTGCCAAATGATTTCCCATTACCTGACAAGAAATCATTGTTAAAGCTTCACACTGAGTTGGATTAACCTTACCTGGCATAATTGAAGATCCCGGTTCATTTTCTGGTAATGAAATTTCACCAAGACCAGAACGCGGGCCAGAAGCTAAGAAACGAATATCGTTAGCAATTTTCATCACTGAAACAGCCAAACTATTAAGCGAGCCAGAGAAATTTACTAATTCATCATTACAAGCTAAGGCAAAAAATTTATTTTTATTAGTGTAAAAACTATCTCCATGTTCCAAGCCCAATTTAAATAAATTAGAATCTTTAACCTTCCAAACTCCATCACTGTAAGTTGTGCGACCTAAATCTAAATTTAAAAGTGTTTTATAAAAATCTTTAAAACCAGAAACTTCGGTAATTTTTTCAGCAAATTTTTCAGCAAATTTTGGATGACAATTTAATCCAGTTCCAACCGCCGTTCCACCTTGCGCCAAATGTACTACATAAGAAAGTGATTGCGAAGCAAAAACCGCCGCAGTTTGAATTTGTACTTTATAAGCTGAAAATTCTTGCCCCAAAGTTACTGGAGTTGCGTCTTGCGTGTGGGTTCTGCCAATCTTCACAATATCAGAAAATTCTGCTTCTTTTTTACCAAGCTCATTAGCAAATCTTACTAAAGTTGGCAAAAGTTTTTCATATGCCAAAAGCACAGTTGCAACATTCATCGCTGTTGGAAAAGTATCATTTGAACTTTGTCCTAAATTAACATGATCATTAGGATGAACTGGAGATTTTCCACCTTTTTTGCCAGTAACTTTTTCATTGGCAACTCCTGCAATAACTTCATTAACATTCATGTTAGTTTGAGTGCCAGAGCCAGTTTGCCAGATTACCAAAGGAAAATGACTTTCATAAAACCAATCAAATTTAGCTAAAATAATATCAACAGCTTCAACAATTTTATCCGCTAATTCTGGAGAGAATTTTTTGAACTCGTCAGAAGATGGGTCAACAGCCATCAAATCTTTATTGGTAAGAGCTGCCGCCTTTTTAATTAAAAGCATCGCACGCACAACTTCTTTAGGCATTTTATGCCCTGGATTGTCACTGCAAATTGGAAAATTTTGGCGAGATCTTTGAGTTTGCGCTGCGTAATAAGCGTCAGCAGGAACTTTAATTTCACCAAATGAATCACTTTCAATACGAAAATTTTCTGTCATAAATTAATTTAAAAATAGTTAACACCGAGTTTGTGTTATCTACCGCCCCTAACCCCTCCTTATCAAGGAGGGGAACTAAAAAAATTCCCCTCCTTGATAAGGAGGGGTTAGGGGCGGTAGATATCACGCACTCAGATCACAAAGCCTTACAACACAACTAAGCTGCAAAAGCACAAATTTCAAAAAACTCTTCAGCATCAAGGCTAACCTTACCAACCAAAAGACCATTAACACCAGCAACAGAAAAAATTTCTTGAGAATTTCGTGCAGTTACCGAACCGCCATAAAGCATAAAATATTCTTCAGCAATATCGTTAAACTTTTCATTAAAAATCTTTTTTATCAATTTCGCAATTTCTTTAATTTGTTCTAAACTTGGCGTAACTCCTGTACCAATTGACCAAATTGGCTCATAGGCAATTATCAATTTCTTAAATTTTACATCTTTAGGAACTGAATTCATAATCTGTCTGTAAACAAATTCTAAATGCTTATTTAAGTCGCGAGTTTCTTTACTTTCGCCAACGCAAATAATTGGAATTAAATCTTTCTCTAAAGCAGTTTTTACTTTTTTTGCTACAATTTCATTAGACTCAAAATGCCCTGCTCTTCTTTCGCTATGACCTAAAATCACATATTCACAACCAATTTTTTTCAGTGAATCCGCGCTAACATCTCCCGTGAAAGAACCAGAAACTTCATAATGACAATCTTGCGCACCAAGTTTTACAGGCCTTTCACTTAAAATAATGCTAGTTAATTCTTCCTCAGAAAATTCAGAAATATCTTTTTTTTGATCTTTTAAAATAGAATCAAGCTTCTTAAATCCACCATCCATTAATTCACTATCCACATAATCAATCATAAAAACTGAAGGACATACCACAATTTGACAATCCTTCAACTCATTTTTTTTCTCAGCGTAATTCTTGGTAAAGCTTTCCAGCCATTTATCAGCCTCATCAAAAGCATGATTCATTTTCCAATTTGCTACAATAATTTTTGTTTTCATCACTTAGAAATTAATTGTTTTAAATTTTCACCAAAAAGTTGGTATCGCCAATTACACAATAATTGATCAACCTTTTTATGACCACAAATTAAGCTTTTTAAAGCAGAACTAGTGATCAAAAATTGCTCTTTAAAATTCTCTTTAAAAGCAATTTTGGCAATCATTATTTTTGCTTTTTTATAAATTTCCTTTTGCTGCTCTGTTATAAAAAAACTTTTTTCTTCAGAGTTGTCATCAAACTCTTCAGGCGAATAATTTTGATTAAGAATTTCTTTTATTTCGTCAATCATAACTTTGTCAAAGTTCAAATCTAAATCATTAAACATAACAATTTTTTCAATGACATTATCTCTAATAAAATGCTGACGCGGCAAATCTAAATTCTTCGCCCAAGATTCACGCCATAAAATTAACTTCTTAATTTTAGCAATTTGCGCCTTAGTTTTTCTTTTAAAAACAAAATTCTTAAATAAATTTTCATCTAACTGAATTATGGTATTTGTAGTAAAGTTTTTTACCTCTTCCAAATACCATTCTTTGCGACCTTTTTCTTCCAAAATTCTAAGTAATTTTTCTTGAATTTCCTCTAAATAAAATACATCTGATAAAGCATATTCAATTTGTTTTTCAGCTAAAGGTCTTTTTTGCCAGTCACTTCTTTGTTGGCTTTTATCTATTTCTTTTTCAAAAAAATTTTCAACCAAAGCCGAATAACCAACATTAAAACCAAGCCCACAAAAATTCGCCATAATTTGCGTATCAGATATGGAAACTGGCTGCATTTTTGATTTATAATGAAAAATCTGCAAATCTTGCAAAGATGAATGTAGAATTTTGGTAATTTTTTTATCAGAAATTATTTGAAATAATGGCTGCAAATCAATATCAGCAAGGCAATCAACGATGAATGATTTTTTCTGATCTCTGTCTTTTACCGCAATTTGAATCAAAGATAAAATTGGGTAATAGGTTTTTTCCCGCGTGAATTCAGTGTCAATTGCTACTAATTTTGCTTGTGAAATGAGATTTAAAACGAGTCCCAAATCTTGATTGTTGGTAATATAGGATTCTGCAGAATTTTTCATGAATGTACACTTATAACGTTGCTCTTGGGCTATTAGTAATATTATAAGATAGTAATATTATCAGGCCCCTTTGTAAAGTCTGTCAGAGGTTTTCCTTTTGTTTGCGTAGGACTTGGTGCTGGAGCTGGCTTAGGAAGTGACTTTTGCAACCCTTCTAAAGAAGCACTTATTTTTGCATCTAACTCCTTTTTGCTG
>CAMDRL010000132.1 GCA_945906835.1 Rickettsia typhi | reverse complement strand
TGGCTTATTGACAGGGATGAGCCAATAAAGAAATTTATTTTTTATCAATTTCCAAAAGTTTTATTTGGTATTGCCATTGCATCTTGTGCAGCTTTTTCATTTCTTGGTTTTAAAAATAAATCACAGTTTTTTTCACGAAATCATCATAAAATTTTTCTGATTTTTTTAGGTCTATCTCTTATTCCACTGATTGCGGGAAATGTTAAGAAATTTACTAATATTTACTGTCCAAATCAGCTTGAAATATACGATGGGAAATACCCATATGTTAAAATTTTAGAATCATACAAGGCTGATTTTCATCAAGAAAAAAAAGGGCAATGTTTTCCAGCTGGTCATGCAGTTACTGGTTTTGCCTTGCTAATCTTATTCTTTGCTTTTGAAAAAAAAATTCATAAAATTCTTGGACTAACAAGTGGTTTAGCTTTGGGTTGGATTTTAGGGTCTTATCAAACTTTAAAAGGCGCCCATTTTTTTGGTGATACTTTGATTGCAATGTTGTTGTGCTTTTTTCTGGCGGCTTTAATTACAAAAATTTACTATGTCTTTGTCATTCCCGTGAAGGCGGAATGACAAAATAAATATCTAAAACTAAGTCTTAAAATGACAAATAAAATAACAAAAAAACTTACCTTAGGCCCACTTCCGGGTTCTACAAAAATTCATGTTCAAAGTAATAGATTTACTGATGTGAATGTTTCGATGCGCCAAATTAGATTATCAGAAACTTCTGAGAATAAAACTTTTACAGTTTATGATGCTTCAGGGCCTTTTACTGATCCGAATTATTTGGATAAAATTGATGTAAATAAAGGTTTGCCTAAATTGCGTGAGAATTGGATTTTAGAGCGTGGAGATGTTGAATATTATGAAGGCAGAAAGGTAAAGCCTGAGGATAATGGTTTACTTGGAAAGATGGCTGCAAACAAAGCTTCAGCGCCAGAATTTGATTTGTCTGAATTCAAGCCACTTCGCGCTAAAGCAGGTAAAAAACCAACGCAAATGGCTTATGCTAGATTGGGAATTATTACCAAAGAAATGGAATATGTAGCGGTTCGTGAAAATATGGGTCGCGAAAAATTAGCAAATGAGCTTAAGGCTAAAGGTGTTGATGGTAAATATCGTGGCGAAACATTTGGTGCAAAAATTCCCGCTTACATTACTGCAGAATATGTAAGAGATGAGATTGCATCGGGAAGAGCTATTATTCCAAATAATATCAACCATCCTGAATCTGAACCAATGATTATTGGCAGAAATTTCTTGGTAAAAATTAACGCCAATATTGGCAATTCTGCGATATTTTCTGGCGTGGAAGAGGAAGTGGAAAAGATGATTTGGGCAACTCGCTGGGGTGGAGACACTTTGATGGATTTATCAACTGGCAGAAATATTCATAATATTCGCGAATGGATTATTCGTAATTGTCCAGTGCCAGTTGGCACGGTGCCAATTTATCAGGCTTTAGAAAAAGTTGATGGTGTCGCTGAAAATTTAACTTGGGAAATATTTCGCGACACTTTGATCGAGCAATGTGAGCAAGGTGTGGATTATTTTACAATTCATGCAGGTGTGCTTTTAAGATATGTGCCGATGACTGCTAATCGTATGACGGGAATTGTTAGTCGTGGTGGTTCAATTATGGCAAAATGGTGTTTGTCGCATCATAAAGAAAATTTCCTTTATACTAATTTTGCTGAAATTTGTCAGATTCTGAATAAATATGATGTGAGTTTTTCGCTCGGTGACGGCTTGCGCCCGGGTTCAATTGCTGATGCCAATGATGAAGCGCAATTTTCTGAATTAGAAACTTTAGGCGAATTAACGCAAATTGCTTGGCAGTATGATTGCCAAGTTATGGTTGAAGGCCCCGGACATGTGCCGATGCATTTGATTAAAGAGAATATGGAAAAGCAGCTTGATCTTTGTAAAGAAGCACCATTTTACACATTAGGGCCCTTAACAACAGACATTGCGCCCGGATACGACCACATCACCTCTGCAATTGGTGCGGCAATGATTGCTTGGTTTGGAACTGCCATGCTTTGTTATGTAACGCCAAAAGAACATTTAGGTTTGCCAAATAAACAAGATGTAAGAGTTGGTGTGGTAACTTACAAATTAGCCGCTCACGCGGCAGATTTAGCTAAAGGCAACGCCTCAGCTAAAGCCCATGACGACGAACTTTCAAAAGCCCGCTTCGAATTCCGCTGGGAAGACCAATTCAACCTATCTTTAGACCCCGAAACCGCCAAATCCTACCACGACGAAACCCTGCCAGCCCAAGGTGCAAAAGTTGCCCATTTTTGCTCAATGTGTGGCCCAAAATTCTGCTCGATGAAAATTACTCAAGATGTTAGGGATTATGCAGCTAAGCAGAAAGAGGCCACTGAAGGAATGGATGACATGAGTGAGAAGTTCAAAGAACTTGGAAGCGAAGTCTACATAAAAGCTGAAAAATTATAACTTCTTCAACTCCACATAAATCACCCGTCTCAATCGCTAGATGCAATTGATCCACCCTCTTTTTCAAAGAGGGCTAAAAAAGCGTGGCAAGCCTTCTTTGAAAAAGAGGGTGGATGGCTGCGAAGCAGACAGAAGGCTGATTTACGGGAGGCAAGTGCGGAATTAAATAACTAATCAATATCGAAGACATGGTCAGCAAAAGAGAATTTTACGACATCAAGTTTGAGCTTGAGGAAAAAGTTGTGAACAAATTCTATGATGGAGCCGTTGCAAATCTAATACCAAATCCCACCTATAATCCAATACATTACTTGAAATTATAACTTAGTTCAATCAAAGTTTTTTAGCATCTTTTCTAATTAACTTTTCTAAAAAGATTATGCCAAAAACTATCATTACTAAAGAGATCTGCAAGAAAGCTAAAAACGGGTTAATAAAGTTAAAATCTCATGGAACTGCGGCCAATAAATTAAAAGCTATTATTGCAGCTTATAGCCATGGGTCAAAGAAAGTATCAGAGATATTTGATGTAGATACAGGCCCTACGCATGAAAAAATAAATTGACTCAATCCAATCAATAAGTTCAAAAGTTTGATTCCCTTTAAAATCAACTTCTGAGCATATGAAATCCAAACTTACTTCAACCTTCTCAAGTCTTACTGATCCTAGATCTATAAGAAATCGTGACCATGATTTTGATGCAATCATGGGAATTAGTTTATTGGCTGGTCTTGCCGGAATTGATTCATTTCTTGGTATTGCCGATTACTGCGAAATTAATCTCGAACAGCTTGGATTACACTTCGATTTGAGCAATGGGGCAATAAGCCACAACACTTTCCGCAAAGTTTTTAGTACTCTTAATCCGGAAATGTTTCAAACCTGTTTTGCAGAGTTCACAAGGAATCTGGCAAGCTCTGTAAGTGGAGTAATTGCCATCGACGGCAAGACAATCCGTAACAGTAAAAAAGATTCTCTGCTACACATGGTGAGTGCTTGGTGCGAAGAAAATCAGTTGGTTCTTGCTCAAACAAAAACCCATGAAAAATCTAACGAAATCACCGCAATTCCAAAATTATTAGAGTTACTTAATTTGGGCGGAGCAGTTGTTAATATTGATGCAATGGGCTGTCAAAGAAACATTTTCAAGCAGATAAAAAATCGAGATGCCGATTATGTGATTGGACTAAAAGCTAATCAGAAAACTCTTCACGAAGACGTAAAAAAGATTTTTTCTGATCAAAAAGTTTTAGCAAATTCTTGCATCTGGGAGGAGGTTGACAAAGGACATGGACGCTTAGAGCCTGTCTTAAATCTTTTTTAATCCCAGATTTTGGCATATTTTTAGCGCTTTTTGACAAAATTATGACGAAATATGGGATTAAAAAAGATTTAA
>CAMDRL010000131.1 GCA_945906835.1 Rickettsia typhi | reverse complement strand
TAATGCGCTGCACATAGTTTCGCGTTTCAGAATAAGTAATTAACTCAATCCAGTCAACAACTCTATCAATATCTTTTTCTTTTCTTGGATCATAAAATTCATTAATCCATCTTTGAGCACTGTTTGGACCAGCATTGTAAGAGGCTATTGCTAAAATTTCCGACCCTTCAAAACGATCTATTAATGTTTTTATATAACTGGTGCCAAGCTTCACATTATATCGAATGTCAGTTGCCAATTTATCTCTATCATAATCAATGCCTAAATCTCTTGATACCAATTTTGCAGTTCCGGGCATTAATTGCATAAAACCAACCGCACCAACTTTACTTAAAGCGGTTGGCGCAAAGCCACTTTCTTGCTTAATAATTGCATGCACCAATGGAGAATATTTATCATTGACCACTTCTTGTACAATTTGAAATTTATCTTTGATAAAAAAGACATTTTTCTTTGCTGCAGTACGAGAAATATTGGCATCCATCTGACGATCACCAATCTCATTAACAACTTTCATAATAACAGCGATTTGCCCTTCTGAAACAGCATTATTCACTATATATTCAAAAATCTTAGTGGCATTTTTTTTATCACCTGTAATTGCTAATAAATAAGCTACTCTTGCCGCTCTTGATTCAGAAATATCTTTAATATCTTGCGAAGCAATTTCTGGATCTTTTGGTAAAATTATATCATCTCTGGCGTTAATACTGTCTAAAGTACGATGTTTATTAATCGCCAATTGTCCGTAGAAAAAAGTTGGATATCGTGCCGCAACTTTATACCATTCTATAGCTTTTGCCTTATCTCCCATCGCCAAAGAAGACATGCCAAGCCAATATGCACCACGAGAAAGAGTTACTGGTTGCCTCACATTTTTATAAAGATTTTCAAAATGTTTGTAGGCTTCTTTTGGTTCATTCAAAAATCGCAAAGCAATCCAACCAGACATCCATTGAGCTTCCCAAAAATCTGCTGAAGTTGCTGGTAGAGAATTTTTTGCTGCCAAAAGATATGCCATTTTATAATCTTTTTTCTTTATCATTTCGCGAACATAAAGATTACGCATACTCCACCATTGCTGTGGGTTTTCTAGTGTTTTTGGCAAGCTAATCATCAAATCTAATAGATCATCAATTCTGCCCTTACTTTTATACCATAAAGCTCGACGATAAGATAAAATTTCACTAGATCTTAATCTTCTTGGAACCGACAAAACCACTGTATCAAGATATCTAGGAAAATCTTGTAGCTCTATCACAGCAGCAAATAATTTTCTGTGATCTCCATCAACAAATGTCATGATTTTCTTAGCTTCTGCAATCTTATTATCCCATAATAATCTATTGATGCGAGCAATGTAATCTTCTTCACTAAGCTGATTTTGATATTTATCCAAAAAACTTTTTTCCTCTTCTTCAGATAAATTTTCTTTAATCCAAATTTCAGAGATTAGATTTTTAATTTCCAATTTGAGTGAGGATTTTTCAGAGTCATCTCCTTTAAATCGTTGCAAGAAAGTTATTTTTGATTGCAGTAAATAAAGTTTTGATGAGGTGGTTTTAGCGGGATTTGCTTTAAAATATTGCTCGCTAGACTTGTAAGCAATGTTGTTTTTAATCGCTATTTTTTCAACATTGAGTTTTATTTCTGGAATATTTGGATAAAAAGCATTATCATTCACAAAACGAGAAATATCACTAAAGGCAATATTCTTACCCTCGGTTTTCCCACTATATTTATTCCACAATATTATATCACTCACCACATCAAATACTTTTGGCTTTTTTCCCGTTGAGGAGTTCTCTTGTTTAGTATATTGTAGAGCTTCTTCATAATTCTTAGCATTAACCGCCAGATCAATTTTCTTTAAAATCGCAAATTCTTCAGGAGTTATTTCTTGCCATAACTTTTGCGTCATTGATTGTGAATCTTTAGCTTGCAAATTCTGCACCGAAGAAAAGAAAATCACAGCAGCAATTGTAGCTATAAGTCTGCAGTAATAGCTTATGGCAGTTTTTATTGTCGGCACCGTGATTAGAGAAAATATTTTCAATTATTTGTAATGAATCAGTAGGAGGAATTTATTATTATTCGTAAAGATATTTTGTTTTTTTTAAAAAACGATTAAAAAATTTTAAAAAAATTAACTTTTCATTTATTAATTCTAACTATAATTTCCGTTGAGAAGAAAAGCTTCTTTAAATCAATGTTAAAACATTTCCCAAAAAAAACTAAACAAATGTCCTTTTTAACAAAATTAAAAATAAAACTACAGTCAGTTAAAATTGGAACTGATGAATTTGGTAATGAATATTTTGAAAATAAAAAAAATTCTAAAAGATTTGTAATTTACAAAGGCATTGCCGAACCTTCAAAAATACCTGCCCATTGGCATGGTTGGATGCATTACACCACAAACTCTGCACCAGTAAATATTGACACTCACAAACATGCTTGGCAAAAAATTCACTTACCAAATTTAACTGGCACAAAAAATGCTTATGCGCCAAAAGGTCACTTAAATCATAGTGGTAAAAGAGACAAAGTAAGTTCTGATTATCAATCTTGGAATCCAAATAACTAACTAAAATCCTTATAAAGCCAATGCATAAAGCTAATAATTACTTCGAAATAATAGTTGGAACATTCGTGCTTCTTTCGGCACTATTTTTTCTTTTTAATTCCGTTAAAGGCTCTAAATCTAAAAGCTTTGACAGCTATGGTTTGATTGCAAAATTTGATAATATTGACGGCATTGCTGTTGGCAGCGATGTAAAAATTTCCGGAGTAAAAGTTGGTACCGTTGAAGGTCAATTTCTTGATGAAAAAACTTATCGCGCAACTTTAAAAATATTACTTAATTCTAGCGTAAAACTTCCCTTGGATTCTTCAGCAAAAATTGCTTCTGAAGGTCTTTTGGGGTCAAAATTTTTATCAATCGAAATTGGATCTGATGAAGAAATGCTAAAACAAGGTGATGAAATTAAATTCACCCAATCTTCAGTTAATTTTGAAGATTTATTAGGGAAATTTATTTTCAACTCAACTTCAAGCAAAGATAAAGATGATAAAAATGATAAATAAAATAAAAAAAACTAACATAATTGCAGTTTTTTTCCTTCAAATTTCTCTGCTTTTTGGATTTCAAAATGCTCAGGCTCAAGATCAAAATGCAGAAACCTTCACAGATCAAAGCTCTGAAAATCAAGATGTAAATTTAACCGTTGATAAAATTGACTCTTCAAGTTTTTACAAAATCGCAGTAATACAGGCTTTAAATAAAGTTACCGCCAAAACTTCCATATTAGAATTGCAAGTTGGTGGTGGTATAAAATTTGGAAAATTGACCATTCAAGCACGCAAATGCTGGCAAGCATCTTCCGAACAAAGACCTGATAGTAAAATTTTATTAGAAGTTTTTGATGAAGCTTCTGATGGAAAGCAACCAATAAAGAATCGTATTTTTTATGGCTGGATGATTTCTTCTAGCCCTTCAATTTCAGGATTGGAACATCCAATTTACGACATTACTGCTATTGGCTGTAAGAGATAGTTCCAAGATAAACTCAGCTTGCAAACATGACAAATCAAAAAATAAAAATTTCTCCCTCAATTCTTTCTGCTGATTTTGCTAAATTAGGAGAAGAACTTACCAATATTTCAAAAGCTGGCGCTGATTATATTCATATTGATGTTATGGATGGCAGCTTCGTGCCTAATATAACAATTGGAAATGAAGTTGTTAAAGCTTTGCGTCCATTTTCTGCTTTACCATTTGATGTTCATTTGATGATTAATAATCCTGATAATCATGTTAAAGCTTTTGCTGAAGCTGGCGCTGATATTATTACCATTCACGCCGAAGCTTCAACTCACTTAGATCGTAGCATTTCTTTAATAAAATCTTTTGGTAAAAAAGCTGGAG
>CAMDRL010000130.1 GCA_945906835.1 Rickettsia typhi | reverse complement strand
AAATTTCGTGGCAAAAAACTTCACTCTTCAGATCACCTTCTAGGTCTTCGCCCCACAACAGACAAGAATCGCGAATCCCTCTTTAACATTCTAATTTCAGGAAAATTCACCAAAGAAATCAATTTTAAAGTTGCTGAAGCAGATATTTTAGATGTGTGTTGTGGAACTGGCTCTGTAGCCTTCGAATGCCTATCTCGAGATGCAAAATCAGCTTTCCTAATCGATGATAATTCTTTCCACTTGAACTTAGCCAAAAAAAATTCTGAACTTCTGAAAGTAGAACAACAATGCCAATTTCTACTTTGCGATGCAAAAACCGACCTACCACAATCACCAAAAAAATTCGATCTAATCTTTATCGACCCACCTTACGCCGAAGACTACAAAGCAATAATAAATAATTTAGTTGAAAAAAAATGGATAACGAAAACCTCTCTAGTTGCCATTGAATTCAATTCAGCCAATCAGCTAAAAGATTTTGGTGTAGAAAATTTCACCACACTTGATATAAGAAAATACGGCAAAACCTCTTTTGCTTTTTTAAAATATAATGCGGTGTAAAATTAAGTTATTTTGGTAAATCACCCGCCTCAATCTCTTAGACACTGTTAGCTAATTATTAATTTTAAAAGAATCTTCACTGAAGTAAGAGCTATAAAGCTGAAGAACGATTGATCAGACTTATCATATCTCATTGCCAACCTTTTATTTTCTTTTAATTTACCAAAGAAAATTTCTATTTTTCTTCTTAATTTATACAAGCCCTTATTGTAGATAATTGGAACTTTCCTGTTTTTCCTTCCAAGAATTACTGGTGTATTATTGTTGGATTTTAAATGATCTCTATGTTCCTCAGAGTCATAGCCCATATCCTCCAATACATTACAATCAAATACATTTTTTGTAAGCTCACTCGCAACAGTTATGTCGCTAACATTGCCATCAGTTAGAAATGCTTCAACCAAATGACCATCAGTTAAGCGCTAAATGAAACTTGGTGTTTATGCCGCTTACTCTTCTTCCCTTAGTTTGAAGCCCCTTTTAATCCGCCTTCGTGGCGGTGCATTTTTATTGGGGCACTGTCTGCCATTACAACATTAATTGTAATGGCTTTATGTCGCTGCAATTCCCCCAAAACTTTCCACTAGTGAAAAAGCTTGTTTTTTCATTTATTTTCCAACTTTTTTTAAAGATATTAATGATTTAGAAATAACTATGCCACGACTCGATTTTGCAACCGATACGCCAATCATCGAACTACTATCAACCAAATAAAAATTATCTTCATATCTAATCTTTTGTTTTACACCATTTGCCAAAACAGCAAAAGAATAGGGCATTTGTATAGCATTTCCAATTTGTTTACCAGTTTCAGATTCCACAACATCATGTCCAACCGCACCAAATGTACCATCTCCATTATCGGTAATAAGCCAAGTTCTATTATCTCTTTTTCCATCATTATATAAAAAATTCTGCTTTAACACACCCTTATTTTCATCCCATTCACCACGCATTGTTCCCGTATAACTTCCTATGATTTTATCATTACCATCTTTAATAATTGCAAAAGATTCAATTTCACCTCTGAAGAATTGCTTTAAATCAACTTTTGGAGCCATTTCTAAAAAAGAAATTTCTTTTTTCTTATCTTGCGACTTAAGGAAGTTAAAATAAGAGCACGAAGAAAGTGACAAGATTAAAGTAATCGCGAATAATTTTTTCATAATTTTACTATAATTTAAAGTTTAAAGATCCTGAAACAGGTTTATGATTTCTCACGCACTCCTATCATCCTGAAAGAAGTGAAGGATCTTGTTCAATCTTGTGAGATGTTTGACTGAGAGTGGCACTGCGGATTAGCTAAATCATCATCCTGAACTTGCGTCAGGACTCTTGCTAACAAATAATTTTGCTATTTAGCAGGAACAATCTCAATTTCAACTCTACGATTTTTAGATCTGCCACTTTCATTATCATTAGAAGCAATTGGATTTGAAGATCCAAGACCATCTGCTCTGATTCTTCCAGCCTCAATTCCTTGACTAGTTAAATAATCTGCAACTGATTGAGCTCTATTGAGGGATAAAGTTTGATTTTTATCTGCATCACCAATTGAATCTGAATAGCCATTAATTGAGATAGCTGTTTTTTTATATTCTTTAAATACTTTAGCAACCGAATTTAAAACTTTATAAAAAGAAGAATTAATATTAGAGTTATTGGTACTAAAAGTAATGTTACCAGGCATAATTAATTTAATTTTATCGCCAGTTCTTTTAACGCCAACTCCCGTGCCTTTTAATTCATTTCTTAATTTTGTTTCTTGATTGTCAAAATAATAACCTAAACCAGCACCAGCAGCGCCACCAACCGCCGCACCAATTAAGGTTGATTTAGTATCTTTTCCAGCCAATTGTCCAACTAAAGCTCCAGCAAGAGCCCCGCCACCACCATATATAGCAGTGCTAGAGATTTTCTTTTCTCCAGTATATGGATCTGTTGTGCAAGAGCAGGCTAATAATGAAATAGCAGCTAAAGATATAATGATTTTGCGCATAGTCTTAATATAAGTTTTATTAATAATGTTGTTTGAGGGATTTTAAAAATTTTTAGCAATAAAGATTCTGTGGTCAAGTTTATTGTTTGGTGTTAAAAAATAACTTACTAAACCTTTTTCACAAATTCCGATTTTAACCCCATCGCACCAATACCGAGAATTTTACAATCTATATCATGATCTCCGCCAACTAAACGAATATTTTTAACCTTAGTTCCAACTTTTACCACCGCAGAATAGCCTTTAACTTTTAAATCTTTAATAATACTTAATTGTATAACCATCAGTAAGAATTGTTCCGTAAGCATCTTTAATTATATCATCCTTGCTTTCATCTTTTTCTAATGTGACTTCATTCTTTGACCATTCATTAGAAAATTCTGGGCAAATATACATATCTTGTGAATCATAAGTATATTCGCATTAGAAATTAACGCATTTTGGTAATTCAGGATTGCTCATAATTTATTTGATTTAAGTTTGATAATTTCCCCTTGTCATTCCCGCGAAGGCTGGAATCCAGAATGTATTAATAGAAAAACTGGATTCCCGCCTTCGCAGGAATTGCAAGGAGGGTAGTGAGTGACAAGACTAGGAGTTTAACAACAGCGATTAATTCTATTCCACTTATCTTTTTGCAAACTCTTTAAAAATATCTTCTTACTCAAAACAACTTTACCCTTATGATTTTCCTGATGATGTTTTAAATAATTTTCATAAGCAAAATTGCCATCAATATAATCTTTTATTGATTTAAGAAAATTATAAAAATTACTAAAAATTTTTTTCATTAAAAAGTTAATTATTTATCAGAAGGTTGCTATCTTTGAAAAATATGGTGGATCAAATGCCTTCAGGCATTTAAGGCGGGTGATTTACCTAAAAAATAAGGCAAACTTCTTCTAATTCCTTCAAAAACAACAACCCACAAAATCACCGCAAAACTCAAAGCAATATAACCAACTAATTTCTGATTAAAAATTAGATTTTGCGCTACAGAAATCTGATCGCTACTAATCATTGAGCTATCAATTTTATTTTGCCAACTTTTTGCCATGGCAAAAAATCCAATTTTAACATCAGTTGAAAATACTTTTTGAAAAACGGCAGCGGTGGTAATGCAAAGCAAAAATAATAAAGGCAAAGCTGTTACTAAAAAATATTTTTTCTTACCACTTTTAATTATCAAAACCGTCGCTAACAACATGGCAATTCCCGCCAGCATTTGATTAGACATGCCAAAAAGCGGCCACAAAATATTCACTCCACCATTAGGATCTAAAACTCCCATATAAAGAAAATAACCCCAAGCTGACACAATTAATGCACTAGAAAAAATTGTTGAAAAGTTTGAAGAGTTATTACCAAGAG
>CAMDRL010000129.1 GCA_945906835.1 Rickettsia typhi | reverse complement strand
CTGCACTTAAAGCTTCGTTTTTTAACCCTGCTCTTTTGATGATAGGTGTAGCAAAAAATGGTGGTATGTGCGGTTCTTATGCAAGTATTTGTGCATTCAATCAAGACCCAGTTACTAAAGCTGCAGCTTGTCAATCTGCAGCTAGATGCTGTGCGGGTTGGGGGGCTCAAATCGCAACTTATGGTGATATTGTTGGTTCTTTTGCGTTAGTTTATAAAGTTGCTAAAGATGCTTATGAAGATGCCAGAGTTTGTGGCCATAATTGGTTAAGTTGGAAAGATATCAATGGAGTTCAGACAAAAGGAGCTTATGAAGGCTCTAGAGCTAAAACAGTTTCTAATTCAGTAGGTTCATCCACGATTGGCGACCAAAATTACCGCGAGTTTATTTATGGAGGAGTTGAATATGAAGATAATGGCAGTGGAGCTTGTAAAAATCCTACTGGATGGAGTTCTGAGGACAGAATAAAATATCTTGGATATGCAACTGACAATCAAAGATATTATATGAAGGGTGCAAAAGAAACTCCTTCTTTTGCTTGTTATCGCTTTTTAATGAATATTGATAAAAAATCTGAAGCTGAATCCTTCGAATGTTGTCAAAATAGGTCGCAAAACACAATTTGTGTTGAAGCAAATAATAGTTATAAATTTTGTAAAATTGGTGATAATCAGTGTTCTTTGAAGAAAAAGTTGGGAGGCATAGTTTATTATAATATTTATGAAAGTAGAAAAAATGCAGGCTATATTTGTGCCGAAACTTACTCGGTTTGCCCCTATAATCACCCGCTTGGTGGTGGTACTGAAAATATGTCTAGTAACTCTAATGCAGATGGCAACCCTAATTCATACAACATTGCCAACTATTGTCAATATATGTATCATTGTTCAAAAATACCGAACAAGCTTTATTTTAAAACCTCTAATCTAACTGGTTCTTTTATATCGCAATCTTGTCGCGATATGAAGGGCGATAGTCAAAATAACTATAACTCCACCTCTTCTATTATTGGCACCAATAGTTTTTCATCGGCAATAGTTCAATGTTTTAAAGAAACTTTAGAGAATGCTTTTTTTAATAAAGCTGGCTATACAAAATGCGTTGATGCGAATGAAGAGCCTAAGAATGGAGTGTGTGATAACGGTTACATTCAAAAAAAAGGACAGCCTCTTTTTGGAGATTCTTTCTTTGTTAAAATTCAGAAAAAACTGAAAGATGTAATCAAAATATTATTAACTTTATCGGTAATATTTCTTGGCGGAAAGATAGCAATGGGAGAAGAAATAAACAAAAAACTTATTTTTGGATATATTGCAAAAATTGCTGTAATTATTTATTTTGTGATTGGAGATGCTTGGCAAGCACATTTTATGAAAGGGGTTATGGATAGCTCAAATTTTTTGTCTGGCTTAATGTTTTCTAGTGATTATGATTTAGATGCTAAAAAAGCTAAAGATACAAATAAAAGCGATGATATTAATTTTTTAGATGGTTGTCAGTTTCCTAGATATAATTATTCAAATAGTTCAGATTTTAATAATCCTAAATATGCTCCCGGTAATGAATATTTAAAAATGTGGGACACTCTTGATTGTAAAATTGCTAGAGCAATAGGAATGGCGCCCGGTGCAACAACCGCTAATATAATTTTAACGATTTTAGCGGGTTTCTTTACGGGTGGTCTTGGAATATTATTTGTTATCGCGGTTTTGGCTTTTGCAATTTTTCTGATTCATTTAGTTATTCAGGCATTTCATATGTTTTTGGTTTCAATGTTAGCGATTATTATTTTGATTTTTGTTTCCCCTATTACAATAACTATGGCGCTCTTTGATAAGACAAAAAATATTTTTGATAGTTGGTTATCTGAGTTGTTAGGTTATGCTTTTCAGCCAATGATAATATATGCCTATCTAGGTATTTTTATTGCTTTATTTGATACTGTTATAGTTGGTAAAGAAACAATGTTTCAAGGTGACGGTAAACAATCTCCTAAGAAAACTTTATGCGCAGATCAAGGCAATAATGCCAATACTAATGCCGGTAGCAATAGTATTTATTGTATTTTTGGTCTTGCTAAGGTGCAAAATTATACTGGTTTTGAAGCTTTGAGCATAGGAATACCGCAGTTAGTTGGTTTGATAGATAATAAATTAGCGATTATAACAATCTTAAAAAGTGCATTTTTATTTATAATTTTTTCATTTGTTGGTGCTGGAATACCAAGCTTGGCAAGAGCTTTAGTTGGAGGGTCTTCTGTAGATGGTGGTAATTGGAGCTCTGCTGGCAAGGCTTTTGGTCAATTGCGGTCAGCTTATTCTTCAATTAGTAGTGCTCAGCAAAAAGGAATGGGAGCGGTAAGAAAGCTTGGTGAATCTTCTAGAAAGCAAGGAGAAGAATATCGGGATAATCTTGATAAAAATTCAGATAAGCTAAATGGTGCGAAAGGTGGTGAAAGTCAACAAGTTGTCGCAGATAATGCGAAAGGTGGTGCAAGTCAACAAGTTGGCACAAATGAGGTAGAAACATCCAAACAGGAAATTCAACAAAGCAAGGAGGATAAAAAAGATAATATACAACCTCAACAAACTGATAAGGATAAAGTTGATGCGGTTCAACAAGTTGTCGCAGATAATGCAGGTCAACAAGTTGGCACAAATAATGCGGAAGTTAATTCGCAAGTTAATGCAAATGGTGCGGTAGGTGATGCAGGTCAGCAAGCTGGCACAGGTAATGCGGAAGTTAATTCACAAGGTGGTCCAGAATTGCAATCTGGGGTAGGAAATATTGTTTATAAAGCTAATCAGGGTTATGATATATTAGCTAGCGATGTAAATCAAGTTTCAGAGCCACTTAATTCTGGAAAAGAACTCGATGATAATAGTGCCGATCTTTACAAAGAACAAGCTTTAAAAAAAGATTCAACGGGAAAAAGTCAAGATCAAAAAGCCTCCGAACCAGAACAAAAATTTTCTGATAATGTTATTTCAGGCAATATAAGCGAAGCGGCAAGTGATTATTTAGATATTACTAAAGATGTTACTGGTATTGATGTTAAGGGTGCATATGATGCGGTAAGTAGCTATTTTTCTACATCTAGCACAGAAAATAAAGATGAACAGCCAAAGCAAGAATCTTCAAATCTAGAAAATCAAAGCAAAGATGAGCAACAAAATCAGGATCCTCCTCAAGTTACTGAAATGACTGATTCCTCTACTAATAACATTGGTGCTAATGGTAGTTTTGGAGAAGCGCTGCCAGAACAGCAAAATAATGTTAACAAAGATTTAGAGCAACAAAATAAAAAAGAGGAGCAAGTTCCAGCTCCAACAACTTATTCTGCCACTATTCCTAAAGATACTGATAAAACGATTGCGAATAAGCCTCTTATTGGTAATCAAAAAAGAAAGATGGTTGATTTTGGTGTCAGGATACTCAAAGATTCTTACTTAGTTAACGGTAGTGGAGAAAGAAAATTTTTGGGAAAAATCGACAAAGAAATTGAAAAAAATTTCAAAGATCCTAGCAATATCAGAATGCAAGAATTTGCAATGAATGCTAGTAAAGATCAAATACAAACATTAAAAAATAATATGAACATAAAAGGAACTAAGCAAGAAAAAGAATTTAATCAAAATATGTTAACAGCAACTAAAGCTTATCAAGGAAATAAAGATTTAACGGATAGGGATTCAAAAGAGTTAGCGGAAAGATGTGGAATTTCTGAAAAAGAGGCTCAAGACACAATGAATCAAAAATATCAAGAAAGAATAGAAATATTTACCCCAAAAAATGACAGTAAAAAATAATCAATCAATTGAATTATCGCAACAGCTAATCGCTTTTCCTTCTTTTAGTGGCAAGCATCAAGAGGTAATAGAATTTATTGCCAATTTATTAAAAAAGCATAATTTTGATTGCCATATTCTCGATTTTGATGGCGATGAC